>JAKEIK010000284.1 GCA_022545895.1 Nitrososphaeraceae archaeon
TATGACACATCACTAAGACTTCGTCCGCTTCATATCAGTACCCTGATGGACAAGGCCTTCGCTCATATGATTATTTCAGAAGTGGAGGAGGCTGATAGATGCTATGATAATGTCTTGAAAATAGAGCCAAACCATGCAGAAGCCTTAGGAGACAAAGGTACCGTACAATTTGCAAAGGGAAATTACAGAGAAGCCTTGCTACTTTTTGATAAGTCTTTAAAAATGGAGCCAAACAATGCAAAGCTATTGAATTACAGACGCATTGCGTCTGAAAAAATAGCAGAGAATAACTAAAAATATTATTTAGGTGTAATTCAGGCTTATGTCTTATATTGTATGGAATTGATAAATTGAATGACCGGAGTCTATATGATTCATTTTGATCTCTATTATTCATTGACAATTTTCACAAATAGTTCCAGTGTGTAACAAGTTTTAAGGGACGCTCGGGCAGACAATGGGACTGGTTTGCGGTATAGATCGCTTGCTCTTCTCGACTATTGCTTGAGTCTGTAAAGAAGCTCCCTCTTTTTATAATTTTATATTGTGATTTTTGCGGATTCACAAGGAGAAAGCTGACTTTTCAGAAGTATATTGATAATAGAAGCAATGTTAATAGGAAATAATCTTGATACTTTCGATTTAAATTGACATCCCATCTTGATCTTGCACACATCGAAAGCTTGCACAATTCTGTTACTAGTTGAAAAATCATATTCTCAAACTCTTCAATATCAATGTTAGATTATTGAAGGAATTGATTCAATACCCATAAATGACTTTATACTTCCTATTAGTGTACTAGCCTCCAATACTGCGGACATTAATATTTTTGAAGACATGGGAGTATGCAAATTCAAACCATAGCTGCTGCGTCAATCCTAACACATTCCCCCACTCACCAGTTATAATTACAACAGTTTTTCATACTGAGTTTCTAACTTTTTTTTCCAATCTTTTTCTAGTTTACAATTCTCATTTCTAAATTGGTGTAGGGTTCTTAATTTCCCCATGTCAGAGTTTAGTAAGATTCTCAATTCTTACTTGTAAAGGGGAGACGGGTAGCGACAAAAAATATTATCCAATAGACTCATATTCAATTTCCATTCTATAAGTACTGACAAATTTGGATTTCGATCCGGACTACTATGGTTCTGATTCCTCCGTGTTTTCAAATATTACAGGCAAAAAACTTGCATTGCTTGTAGGTCTATTTTGTATTGGTGCATTCTTAGTTGTTCAAGCAATGTTTGGATTTCCGATCAAAGATTTGTTCAGAGCTGATGTAAGTGACGAAGAGACGGTGATCATAAAAAATGACCTTCAAAGAACATGTGTAGTAGAGGGATCTGAACATCAACCTCGTGTCATAATAGAGTGTTCATATAAAAAAGGCGACAAGATAGTTGTGAGTTACAAGCAAGGAACATCATCAATATCAAGTCACCACTTAAAGTAGAACTTATTAACTACCAATTTACAAATCTGTCTTGTATTACGTTTATACCGGAAAAGGCCTAATTTAACTATCAGCGTGGGTCAATACGCCTCAGTCTAATTCACGCCCTGGATTCTATGAATCGGAGCTTTCAGCTTGTATTCAAAAAGATTTGCAATATTATTTAAGCCAGTCACGTTTCCGCCAACAATTTTAGCAATTCCTAAATCCACTGCTTTTTGCAAGTTTGATTGTCCTAACAGGACCTCCTTTAGTATATCTGAATTTGTGTAGAGTGCGATATCGTATTTGGTTGGAAATGAATCTTTGTATTCTAGGACCGCACGCCGTATTTCTAGTGTATATCCTTCTTTAGTATCATTTAAATAGATCCCAAGAGTTGCCGTTGTATTTTGACTTTTTAGGGGATCTAATCGATATTGTAAAAATGATAGAATATTCTTGATAGGAACTGTTGCTATTGCCTCGTCAAGTGTGTTGTATTTCGGTTGATTCATGATTGTTGTTGCATTTATATTTCCCTCAAGAATGTTGGCCTGAGTGAGATACCAGTTTCTTGCGCCAGAAGTCGGACTTTCCCAACCCATGATCCTCAATGCCCCGGCTTTTAATAATTTTGCTTCCACGTTGTCAGGGTATGCATTTAATACATATGTCGCTAGTTCAGCTGCCCACTTGTAGTCTCCATCCTTTATCGATGCACGTATTAAAGAAATAGCTCTATCTGACCCCCCTACCGATTGCACGATTTTATTTCCTCTCTCTTCGGGTGTAACAGGGTTGAACCAAGTAGCGTCGCCGGTATTCCAACCAACAAGCCCGGAATAAATCCCTCTAACAGACCACGAAAGCTGCCCGTATCTTTCCTGCAACCAAGGGTGATCTCTTAAATATTGTGGAAGAATGACCGCCTGAATCAGCTCGTCTGGCGTTAAACCCTTGTTAATAAAACGAACAGTTTGATCATATACAAAAGCTATTCCGTCCCTGTAGGAAGTTAAAACATCTGTAACGTTCTCATACCCAAGAACCGGCACGGTATGACTTGGAACAAGATATGAAGCATTTAGAGAACGCATTTTATCCAGAGAACTTATCCATTGAGGAACATCTTTATATTTTGCACCTGTCATGGAACTCAATTCTGGAAATGCTTGGTAAATGTTATCGCCAGCAAACAATACTCTTTGTTTAGGTAACCAGACAATTATGTTATCAAGAGTTTCCCCTGGAGCGTGCACCAGTTTAATGTTTACACCAGAAATATTAGTGTCAAGAGTTTCGTTAAAAAAGATAGTGGGTTTAATAAAAGATCTATTTCCACTTATCCAGGACGGACCGATCCCATAGCTAATTACACTGTCAGTATCATTCTTAGGAAGCAACAGCCCTCCCCAAAATAAATTCGCAATACTTCGCTGTTGTGCGAGCATTCCATACGATGCATAGTAACTACCCAGGATTGATTCTTGTGCAATAACATCTACCTTATTCCCTGTTTTCAAACCATCTTCAACAAATACGCCAGCTCCACCTGTATGGTCGGGATGAGAGTTCGTATAAATTACTGTAACTATCGGTTTGCTAGTTATATCCCGAAATGCCTGAAGAATCTTTTGCGCCTGGTCAACACTATTCCCTGTATCTACGATTATTATACCGTCAGTGCCTTCTACCATCATCACGTTAGCAACGCCGTAACCAATCGCAGAATAGATACCATCAGAGACTTTCTCTACTCTTTGAGGTGAAAATATCTTGGCTTGTTCGACAGCAGAAGGATTTTCCCAATTAATGTTCGGGTAAGGAAGTGCTTCATTCTTTTGGCTAGTATTACCAGGTAATATTGAATATGATGTATGATTATTATATTCTAAAGACTTGTTAATACCATTACTATGATCTAACGGGAAAGCTAACTGGAAATAACCCAAACTCAATATTATCAACGATGTAAAAACAATCGTGCTAACATACATATCAACTAAAGATCTGAAGTACCTATCAATACCAGCGCTCATCAGCTTCAAAAATATTGCGTATTATATAACCATTTGCCAGAAAAGATTATAATCTTCATTATGAATAGTTTTGTTGTAATGCTGAAATATTACTTTTTTTTGGTAACTGGAATATTTTTAGTCACAGGACTTATGTTCTCTTACATATCTGAATTTCACAAGGCCCATGCATTTCCTATAGGCGGGGGTGGAGGTGCATCGCCACCTCAGCTTAGTTCTGGAGGCAGTCCTCAAATATCATCTGGAAAAACATCGCCACCTCAGCCTAGTTCTGGAGGCAGTCCTCAAATATCATCTGGAAAAACATCTACAATAAAACAACCTAATTGCGTGTCACAAGGTGCTTGTACAGGTACTAATGATGCTACGAACCTTATACCAACAACAAACGCAGAATCAAAGAATTCTGTTCAAGGGGGGTCTGTGACTGTTAAATCTAATCAGGGCGGGTCTGCAAATGTTAATACTAATCCGAAAGTTGTCACCAATCCAAGCACGGCGATCATCACCAATCCAGATGTTGCTGTCAATCAAAACAACGTAGACGTAAATGTGGACGGAGACAGTGATGCTGATAGCAACAATGATGGGAATGACGAAACTAATAATTACTATTATTCCAGTCAACCCACCACAGAACAAACAACTAATTATTACTATCAACAGGAAACGAGTAACGCTAATGGCCAGGATAGTACATCTAACTCTGGCAATGAAAATCCACAGGTAATCTACAATAACTCAATAATAAATCCAATTATGCCAGTAATGAATTTGGTAGGTGCCGATGCTGGAGCTAATATTATCTCTGGGATAGTAGATGGAAAAGCAGGTCAGACATTAGATCTTATAGGTACTAGCAATAAAAATTATGTGCAGATCAAAAGTGATTCAAACGTTACACTTTCGCAACAAGAAATGACTCTGGGACAAGATGATTCATTAACTCTGACATTCAATGAAGCGACAGGCAAATGGATTGAGACAACTCGTACAGATAATAGTAATTAGTGTCTTTACCTCATTAGTGATTGCATATTGTATGTGTAAATAGGTAACATAAGGTATCATGAACAAACACATATGCCTACAATGGATGGAAAACTCGATGCGTTTGCAGGCAGTCAGTCTATTGATAATATAGATGGTTCTTTGAAACTATTTGAAAAACGTAGTTAATTATTTTAAGCAGTACTTATTAGAATAAGCGTTTGATTCGAATAGAAGCCATCATGGGTGAGAATGAGGTCAGTAAGATCAGTGAAGGATTGAAGAAGATAGGCATAGGTGGTGTAACAGCCTTCAAGGCAAAAGGGCGCGGAAAAACCATTCCTGAAAGCATTCACGCTTCATTGGGAACTGAGATCTATACACCTGAATTCAGCGATAAATACGTGGTTTTACTCGTTTTGCCAGATACAAAAATGGACGAAGCTATCAACATAATAAAAACGAATTGTAAAATTGGCAAGGTTTTTGTTACTCCAGTAATACATGCTGTTGATCTTGCTACCGGAGCTGAAGCTGAAGAAGCTATATAATAGCGACCAAATGTCGTGGCTTTCCATCAACGATTGATATTTTACATGATACACAGAAATTAAATTAATACGATAAAATAATATGAAGTGCTATTGTAATTTGGTACTATCTTTTGCCATAAAGTTGTACCCTCTGGTGGACCATTGACTCTCACAGGACATGGTCCACCATGGGTCTCAAATATCCTGGCATAGGATGCACAGATAATGCTCCCATACTTTCTATGTTGTCTTGCATTAACATCATGATATCACTGGGAAACCACGAGATTTTATATTAGAGGTTGAAGTACAATCAGCTAAATAAGTACAATCATCTTTTGTATTTCAAGTTGTTGTGGAATTTGTAATCTATTAATGGGATCATCGACCTTAGCATTTTCACCTTTAATATCATCAAGAGTGTCTATGAATTTCGTTCCTTTTTCCGGAGTATTTATGCATTTACACTTAGGCTTGACTCGCGACATTGTATTGAACAGA
>JAKEIK010000285.1 GCA_022545895.1 Nitrososphaeraceae archaeon
ACCGCACTGGTGGCTGGAAGGGTCGTCTGGCCGCTTTGGAACGAGCAGGTTCACCCTTTTTACTTTAGGAATAAGATATTAAGTTAGTCTTAGTTAAGTTATCAAAAAGAACAATATTATCATTTAATCGGCTTTTCAAGTAAACTAGTTACTACCTTACGGAAACGTGAGTTGGAGGATTTAAGTAGCATTTACAACACAACCCAAGCGAATAATGCTATGATGTCAGATGATTGACAACTTGTATCATTTTTCAAAAATATCTGTGGTAAAAAACTCTCTTATTTCTTTATTCCTATTTTTCATATCCGCATGGGTAGTCAGTAGGGTCCTTCAGTACCCTATCTTTTTTTGCATGTCTGTTATGCACTAATGAAGACCACGTAACTTCAGCATAACGATCAAGCAGACAGGAATAAGGAAATTTTTTGATTCGCTATTTAACGACTAATTTAAAATTCTGACCTTCAAATTCATATATTTCAATATCATCAGGTTCTTGAGATTCAATTTCCGTTAAAGAAAAGAATTTTCGTTTCACTTTATGATATGCTAATAGCTCTGTCATTATTAATCATCTACCTCAATACAATTCCATTAGACCGACTCTGCATCTATATCCCTGTGTCTATTTCTCCTTAATTCCATCCACCACTTCTTGTCCTTCGGTTTACCATACAAAGTCCTGTCAAATCCAAAGATACCTAAAGTGGTTTCAGAGGCATCAAGCAACATTTCCTTGTATTTTTCTCTGTCATATTCCAGACTACTGTGATTGTCTGAAGCTCTTGTTGTTACAACCCTACTTAGCGGATTCTGGTGTTGGGAATCGGTGTAGATATATTCTATAATGTCTCCCTTACTTGGCGCTTTTCCATTAGTCCGACTCAGTTGGATGGCGGCAGCGACATGTGGAAAAAGAGATCTGTATTTTGTAATATCCATCCTTAGTTGCTTTGAAATGATCAGATCAGCTGGGTCAACTTCACCTGTCATAACTTTATCAATGGTTTTCGTCACACAAAATAACGCATTTTCCAATGTTCTGTCAATTATTTCTCTTGTGCTATTGGCAGCAAACAGAGTATAGAGTAATTCTTTTTGGAAATCCTTGATGAATTTTGGTGTATCATGCCGTCTACTTTCTATTCCCCTTGTAATCAATTCACCTTCATACGTAAAGCCGAAGTAGTGCTTCAAGGCTTCTAGCTTCTCATCGGCTTCCAAAGGTAGTAAAACTAAGAACTTGTAATGATATTCAACTGATAACGCCAGTCCAGTTTCTTTGCTGATAGCCTCCCCTAGTTTCATATAATCATCCCTGCTTGCATTTCCTTTGTGAGCAAAGACAGCATCTGTATCAGCGTAAATTAGCTCATAACCCAATTTTTGTACAATATCTTTAGTTTTCAATAATATCTCCCTGGATCTTTTGTTGATCTGTTCGAAAGCCAAAACGTTTCCGTATCTGTTCCAATATGAGCCGGTAGTGCCATATAGACAGACAAGGATCTTCTTCAAGGTATCTGCTCTTTGTTCGTATTGACTTGCTTCAATCGATTCATTGGGTAATTGCTTGATTAATTGTTTAATACGAACACGCCTGTCTACCACCTGCTTTACTATTTGAGGTAATATGCCTGCACTTGACTTGTCAGATTCAATGTCGGAATACTCATAGCTAATGTTTTCATTAATAATTATATTTGCAAACTCATCGTTAAAATCAAGGACAGCCACAT
>JAKEIK010000286.1 GCA_022545895.1 Nitrososphaeraceae archaeon
ATTAAAGAAACTATCGAAAAATGCCTGAGTCATTCTGAGGCATTTGGTTTTGATCCAGAATCTTTGACTGATGCAATTGTCGGATGCTTGAACAGTGGCGGGAATGGTAACAAGCAGAAAACGAAATAACTGCAAAAAAATAAAACAAATAGAACTAAAATGGAATAGAGAGAGAGAACCAGAAAAAAATGAGTAGTAGAGTTTGAGCTAAATGTTTAAGCAAATAAGAGTTCTCGAAACTGGATTCAATCCGGGGGCGTGGAACATGGCCCTCGATGAGGCATTATTGACGAACTTGGCAGACCATGATACTCCAATTTTAAGAATATATGGATGGCAACCGCCGTGCGTGTCAATTGGTTATTTCCAGAGCATGGAAGAGGAAGTAGATGTACTAAAGTGCAGCAATATGGGTGTTGATGTAGTGAGAAGAATAACTGGGGGCGGAGCAGTACTGCATGAGTTCGAATTGACCTACACGTTCATTACAAAGAACTATCCTGCAAATATTGATGAGTCTTATCAATTGATATGCGAGCCAGTAGTATTATGTCTGAATAGGCTTGGATACAAGGCAAAATACGTTCCATTAAACGATATAGTCGTGGATAACAAGAAAGTATCAGGTAATGCTCAGACTAGGAAAAATAATACGCTGCTTCAACATGGTACAATCTTGCTAGCTGTAGACATTGAAAAAATGTTTTCTATGTTGAAGGTTCCATCAGAAAAGATCAAGGATAAGATGATAAAAGATGTTAAAGCTAGAGTGACTGGAATAAATAGATCATTTGAAGAAGTAGCCAGCAATCTAAAGGAATCATTTGCTGAAATATTTGGTGCTCAAATTATCAAAGATACATTAAGTGGCAAAGAAAAAAAAGATACAGAAAAGTTAGTTATTGAGAAATATTCTTCAAGACAATGGAACTGGAGAAAGTAAAGTAAGTAAAGTGGCCGTGTTTAGATTATTAAAATGCTTATTGCCTAGTATATAGAAGCTAGTTCAAGCAGTATGTATGATGTAGTAATAATAGGAGGAGGTCCGGGTGGATACACATGTGCAATTAGGGCTGCACAACTAGGTGGTAACGTTTGTCTTATCGAACAAAATGGAATGGGTGGAACCTGTACTCAAAGAGGATGCATCCCCACGAAGTATCTTCATTCAATGGGAGATTTGGTGAGAAGGGTAACCATGGCAAATAGGTATGGATTAAATGCCAAAATTGAATTAGATTACAAACTTTTAGTGTCAAAAATGAAGACAACGGTTTCCAGGCTCGCCTCAGGAATCAAACTTCTCTTGAAAAGTAATGGTATCGATATAATTGAAGGTGAAGGACATATTGTATCAAAGACCAAGATAGCTGTAAATCAGACCATAGTAGACACAAGAAATATCGTTATTGCAACTGGGACCTATCCTGTCTGTCTGCCCGACCGCGACTTTGGAGGCAATATACTGTCAACTACATCCATTCTGGAATTAGGTTATTTGCCTAGCTCAATAACCATTGTAGGGGCTGGTTACAGCGGGTGTGAATTTGCGTCAGTATTCAATGTATTAGGGTCCAAAATTACTTTAATCGAGGCCGAAGATCATATAATGCCTAATCAAATTCAGGAAATTGGAAATACCTTAGAAAAGTACATGACACTTGATGGGATAGATGTAAGGACAAGATCAAGAGTTGACAATATAGTCAAGAATATAGTAGAGGTAAATGGAGAGAAAATTGAATCTGAGAAGATTCTTGTTTGTACAGGTAGGCGACCCAACATAAATCGACAGGAGCTTGATAACATTGGTGTAAGTTATCACGAAAAAGGGATAGTTGTTGACGATAGAATGAGAACCAGTGAAGAGAACATTTATGCGATAGGGGATATAACTGGTATGTACGAGCTTGCACATGTAGCAGCAAAGCAGGGCGAAGTCGCGGCCGAAAATATAATGGGAATGAAAGATTCTAAAATTGAATACAGGTGCGTGCCTGCTTGTGTATTCACGTATCCAGAAGTCGCCTTTGTAGGAACGTTAAGAGGAAGATCAGGCGAATTTCCACTCACAGCGAGTGCAAAGGCAAACTGTATGGGAGATACCAGAGGATTAATCAAAGTGTATGAGAGGGAAGGGATATTGGATGGAGCCTATATTATTGGCGCACACGCTGGCGAAATAATTGGGGAGGCTGCCCTAGCGATTAATATGAAATTGAGGCCTTCTGATATATTTGGTACGATACATCCGCACCCTACTCTTCCCGAATCATTTGTGGACGCCTTGAGAGATATTTATGGAGAATCCATCCACTTGCCAATCAGGAGTCAATCCAAGGGTAAGAGTCATATTCAGTAATTTTGGCGAATATGATTTAATCAAAAAATAATTGTCAAATTTATATTCTCGTTGGAGTCATTGGGTCACTTTCCTCGAGATTACCATGGGATTATGACACAACTCCTTGCAAGTTGAGTGTATCAGCTCTCTTAAAATATGTATTTTGTATGTAATATGGTTGATAAAATCAAAATCACTTTTCACTCTCGGTATATTTTTGTTAAGTTTGGATGGAATCCAACCAAGACTAAGATATTCCTGTCATAACTTCCCAAGTCAGCAGTTGAAACCTAGTGATTTATTTGGTTTTACTTTTGATGCTCTGTGCCAAGTCTGCGGCGCGCCATCCAGACATTTTACCTTGAAATACACCCATATCACTTATTGGATTATCCGATAGTGGTCTTGAGGGTCCCCCGGCTATAAGGTCTGCAAAATTTCCTCCTTTTTGAAAATGCTCGAACCCCCTGACATATCCAATGAAAAACCCAGTCTCATACATTTGCTTCTCTTGATCCAACCTTTCAAGGGTCATAGCAGTTATTTTCACACCTGAGGATGGGTCTGCGCTGAACACGATATTTCCAGTATTCTTATCTACAGTCACGTGAACACCTGCTTTTATGGCAGTATCTACCGCGGAATTTGAATTTGGGTTTGTGGGAGCAGTGGGAACCATTGGGACGTCCGCTGCAATTACAATTAAGGGCGGAATAAGTAAACAAATACAAATCACCAAACTAGGGGACAATATCAAAAAAATGGTATTGCTTCGCATTCTATTTGATCGTTAGGTTAACCAGCAAGGAATTATTTATTAAATATTTATCAAATCATAAAACTGGCACTCCTGCAAAAACATTCTAATGCGCTTGTCAGTTCGGAAAAATCCTTGTCCTCTAATTCCGATGTAGGATTACTGATAGAACTATCTTTATTAAGATTATCTCATTTTAGTTACTGTTTCCAATATTCGACACATAATTAATCTAGACTAGCTGTCACATAACTGCAGATAAATCACCTAGAGTAATGATATTAGTACATTTTTTCAGAGAACTATATTAAGGAACACTTGAAATTAAAATTATCGTGAGAATCATAATCGCGATAATAGTTGCGATGGCAGTAGTAGGAAATGCTTCAATGTCTAGTTTATCTCCATCTACGATTGACATCAGCAAAATAGATTGTGAGAAGGTTGTATACTCCGCCGATTGGGGACTTGATAAGACCCTGGAAGTAATGAGACATTGTACCGGCGCGGATAAAGAAGTACATTAAGGAGGTAGTCTAGGAATTTTCGCGTCACGTTTATCTAATTGATTGCCGATATTATTGTGCTCGTTAGGAGGATGTATGGTTTCGACCAATGTTCTACTTGCGGGCTCTGGGCTTGTTTGTTGTGTGGCATCCAAATCCCGCATCAAACAAGTCCAATAAGTTTTTTCAAATATGATTTGATATTCTAAAACGTTCTAGTTACCAATTTTCATTATTATACTTGACATTGTGCTTTATGTGATTATGTATCTTATCTTCAATTTCCGTGTTGGATCTGTTCTCGCACTTTGTGCATACAACAGGTTCGCTATCTACTTCGTATGTCTGTTCCCACATATTCATCTAACGCAGGCATCTGTATTAAACCCGCGTAAAGCCAGACTATTATTCTAATGGCCTATTCTTCTAATGATCCAACCGAACCGGTAGTCTAATCTAAATGCCGCAGCGGTGTGCGAAAAATGAACTACATTCATGATACCAGTACATCAAGTTCGAAAGCCTATTAGCGATAACTCTCCAATGGCTATATTGAAGCATATTAGGACATCGATATCGGTACTCCTACTAATTACGATACTAACGATAACCGTAACAACTAGGATTCAGCCAGTATTTGCTCCTAGAGATTGCCCAGGTTGTGCTGAATTTAGAATACTGACTGGTGAATTCGTTCAGAATGTTATAAACAGGCAACCATCACCAAACTCTGATAATGTAGGTCAATTTAGAATTTTGACAGCCCAATTCGAAAGAGACGTTATTAGTGCAATACTTAATGACCAGCCCTCTATAATTAAAGTTCTGGCAGGTAAATATTCG
>JAKEIK010000287.1 GCA_022545895.1 Nitrososphaeraceae archaeon
TCCATTAGGGATGACGGACCTATTCCAGATGTGGTGGCGGATATTTTAGAAGCGCAGAGGCAATACAAAGAGATCTTGAAAGGCGCAAATCTGGTTTTGATGTTATCAACCATGCTACATTCTATTGCTGTCGGAAACATGCTGCCAGCTAAAGTTAAAGTCGTAGCATTAGATATTAGTCAACCCGTGGTAACTAAGCTACTTGATAGAGGAACAACTCAGGCAATAGGGGTAGTGTCTGATGTTGGTGCATTTCTTCCAATGGTCGTTCAGCAGTTAGAAAAAATAAATTAAAGACACAGATATCATGGATAGATTAGCCCTGAGTATTTTAAAAACTAAACCTTAGCTGTTACCCAATTGAGCTAACTTTACGTTTATTAATTGAGTCACTATTTTTGGATCCGCTCTCCCTTTAGTCATTTTCATAACTTTTCCAACCAGAAAATTAATCGCACCGGAATTTACCTTCGCATCCTCCACTGCAGATTTTTCTGAACTAAATACAAGATCTACAGCATTTGCAATGAGGTTTTCATCGTTTATCTGGGAGTAATCAGTACTACTTAGCAATTCAGAGGGTGTCTGACCAGTTCTGAACACTTCCGTAAATATCTGTTTAGCATTGGATCTACTAATTTTCTTTTCATCCACAAGTTTTGCCAACTCTGCCATATGTTTCGGTTCAATCTTCAATTTATCCAGGATCACTGTCTCCTCACCTCCAATCAAGGCCAAAAGGTCGTTAACCAACCAATTAGCAATTTCTACAGGTGAATAATAAATCTTCAAACATGATTCAAAAAAATCTGCTAGCTTCTTTGAATTGATAAGAATGTTAGCCACGTGATCCGAAAGTGTGTATTTTGATTTAAAACGTGAGAGTCTCTCATCTGGTAATTCTGGTACAAGCTTCTCTATATGGGTATAAAAGTCCTTTCCTAGCATCACCAGTGGTATGTCAGGTTCGGGAAAGTATCGATAATCCTGTTCTTCTTCTTTTGTTCGGGCTATTCGAGTGATCTTTCTTTGCTCATCCCAATGTCGAGTTTCGGAATTGATCCTGATATTGCGAGTTGATAAGCTTGTCTGCCTAGATATTTCATAAGTCAGAGCCTTTTCAACCTCCCTGAAAGAATTTACATTCTTTATTTCTATTCTTTCTCCCCCTTTCAATGAAACATTGGCATCACACCTGACAGCACCTTCCAATGCTGTATCGCAGACTCCAAGGTGTTCCAATATTGAAGATAGTTTATTCAAAAAATACCTAACTTCTTTAGGTTCTGTAAAATCCGGCTCTGTAACTATCTCAACAAGAGCAACACCCGATCTATTATAGTCAATCAAGGTATGATTGCTGTTATGTATGTTACCGCTGTCATACGAGAGTCTGCCTGGATCTTCTTCTAGTTGAACCCTTCTTATCCTAATGGTCTTAGAGTCGCTAATGCAAACCGACCCTGCGCTACCTATACTTGTCAAGCCGTATGAATTATACTGGGTGATCTGAAAGTTTTTGGGTAAATCAGGATAAAAATAGTTTTTACGATAAAACATGATCTTTTCTGGTATTTTGGATCCTAAAGCATTTGAGATCATTGCTGCATGCTCTACTGCCTTTTGATTCAATAGAGGAAGAGTCCCCGGAAAGCCGCAACATATGGGACATATGTTAGAATTGGGTTTGAAACTTCTATAGTCTTCATGACAGAAACAAAATAATTTGCTTTTTAGAGAAGTTAGTTGGCAGTGAATTTCCAAACCAATTAATATATTACCCATTAGATTTCAGGACTCCTTGCAATATCAATCGCATTTTCTAATAAAGAAGCGGCATCGATCAATTTCTGTTCCTGAAAAGGTCCAGCCATCAGTTGCAATCCAATTGGAAGGCCATTGCTATGTCCGGCAGGAATACTAATTGCTGGAATCCCAGCCAGATTTGCTAAGACTGTATCGACATCCATAAGATACATTTTTAATGGGTCATCAATCTTTTCACCTATTCTAAAAGGAAGTACTGGCATTGTGGGTCCAACTAATAAATCATATTTTCCGAAATTTGAAAGTAGTTCTTGTCTAAGTAATGATCTGAGTTGACGTGCCTTCAAGTAATATTTACTATAATAACCTGATGATAAAACGTATGATCCAATCAAAATTCTCCTCTTCACTTCTTCACCAAAATTACTTCTTACATTACTGATGTAGGTATTCCATTCAAATCCTTCCACGGGGAGTGAAAAACCATACCGTATGTTATCATACCTGGCAAGGTTGCTACTCGCTTCTGCCATGGCTATTGTATAATAGGAAGGGAGTGCGTAGTTTACACTTTTTAGAGATATTTCAGTGCTTTCCCATCCAAATTCTTTGAATTTGTCAAGTGCAGAATATATGGTCCTTGACACCGCTGGATCACACCCATCAATCAATTCTTTTACGATAGCAATGGACGAGGGGGCTGTATCTTTTTTGATATGCAAGTAAGGAACATTAGATCGTAATAAAAAACAAGTATTGTCATTGGGATCATGACCCGATATAGCATTCATTACCGTCACGACATCCTCGACTGTTCTACAAATGGGACCAATTTGCTCCAGGCTATTGGCATAGGATATAAGTCCGAATCTGCTCACGCTGCCATAAGTAGGTTTGAGACCCACTACGGAACAGAAGCTGGCAGGACATCTTACCGATCCTCCGGTATCGGAGCCCAATGATATGGCGCATTCACGTGAAGAAACTGCCGCTCCGCTTCCGCCAGACGATCCGCCCGGTACATAATCTAGGTTCCAAGGATTATGAGTAGGCCCATATCGGCTGTACTCTGTTGTCGATCCCATCCCAAATTCATCCAAATTTAATTTTCCGATTACTATGGCTCCATGATTCTTCAATCGCTCTACCACTGTTGCATCATACGGGGGCACATAATTCTCAAGCATCTTGGACGCGCATGTGGTCTTCAATCCATGTGTACTTATGTTATCTTTAATTCCGACAGTTACTCCTGCAAGAGATCCTGCATCTTCTTTGGTACGAATCTTTTTATCAATTTCTCGAGCATCATTCAATGCATTTTCCTTGTTGAGAGTTATGAATGCATGTACCTTACCTTCGACTCTCTCAATTCTCTCAATGATGGACCAGACGTATTCTTCAGCCGTAAAATCACCTTGATTAATACCTCTATGAGCTTCCAACGCTCCGAGATCGTACAAATTCGACATGTTATATCATCTTAGGCCCTTTTACATAGCCTTCCTGCGCCAGGGAAGATTTTGGAATCAGATCCCTTGTAAATTCAATGGTCTTGTCCTCTCTTAAATTGGAGAATTCAACCTCTAGATAATCTAGGGTCAAATTTTCTGAATCAAATGTTTCGAGAACATCGATATACTTTATGGTATCACCCAATTGATGATGAAATGTTTCAATTTCTTCCTCAGATAGATTTATCCGTGAAATCCAGCCTAAATGTCTTAATTCATCTTTTGAAACCAACCCCACTCACCATATTAGCATAGATAAAATCAAGTCCTTCCTTAACACTTTAGGGGGATAGCCTATCTATATCACGAGGATATAGAACAACATCTCTAATATTCTCGACTCCACAGAGACTCATTATTAGACGTTCCATGCCAACGCCAAAACCTGCATGAGGTGGAACTCCATAATCAAATACCTTTAGATGATAATCAAATGCACCTATATTTAGCCCTTGTTTCTTCATTCTTTCCACCAGTTCTTCTTTTCGACTAACTCTTGTACTTCCTGAAGATATTTCAAGTGATTTGTACATCAGATCAAAAGATTCACATTCGTTTGTTACTGTTGATCTCGGCTTTACATAAAATGGCTTGATTGCAGCAGGCCAATCAAAAATGAAGTAGAAGCTGTCCACTTTTGCATCTTGAATTTTCTGCAATTTTTGAAAAGCAAGATCATCTCCCCATTTTATAGATTCGCCTGCATTTTGAAGCATTTCTATCAATTCAGAATATCGATATCTTCTGAAGGGCAAGGCTACATCAGGCAGAGTAATATTCAGATATTCGAGATGTGGTTTGTTGTTCTCTTGTATTTTACTGACAACATATGACAGCATTCGTTCTAACAAGTTCATCACATCATTGTAATCTGCAAAAGCTTTTTCAACATCTATGGAAGTGGCCTCTGAAAGGTGTCTGTTCGTCCGAGAGGGTTCTGCTCTGAATATTGGACCAATTTCAAATACATTCTCAAAGGCCATTGTAAGCTGCTCTTTGTAAAGTTGCGGGCTCTGAGCCAAGAATGCCTCTCTCTCATAATAGAATATCGGAAACAGTGCTGCCCCTCCTTCTGTAGCTGTAGCAATTATTTTTGGGGTATTAACTTCCATGAACCCGTCTTTTCTTAGGAACTCTCTGCATGAATCCATAATGGTATTTCTTATGTTAAATAGTGATTGAAGAAATGGCCGTCGCAGATCTAGAGCTCGAAGGTCTAATCTTGTATCGATACCCACGGACTTCTTACTTTGAATCAGAAATGGAGAAGCTTTTCTAGCAAGCGAGAGTATTTTAATTTCAACAGGCAATATTTCAGCCCCGTTAGGAGCTTTAATTTCTGATTTGACTTTGCCTTTAATTGCTATAGAAGTATGCTCTCTTATTTGCTCAGTTTTTTCCAATACAGCTTTGGAACAATCCTTTTTCTTTAATGCTATTTGAATGTGACCAAATCTATCATTAATTGTGAGAAATTTTATGTTACCATGATCTCGAATAGACGACACCCATCCCATTATGATGATTTCACTTTCATTCAAATTGGGATTGATGTCAACTGAATAGTGTGTTCTCCTCCACGTGCCTAAGTCTTCTTCTAACAAATCAGCCAAATGTGCAGACCTTAATAGTTTGGACTGTACTGAACAGGTTAATTTAACCTTTAAGATAAGAAGATTTAACCATTAATCGGATCTTGTTTTTTTATCCTCATTTGGAGTTGCTGTGATTTCATGCGTCCACAAGAGGAGAGAGAAGAGGGCCGCAGTTTTATAACAAAAACTCGGTTTGAGCAGGTTGTTTTTGGAGCAGGAATAAAACGCGCAGCCTTCTATATGGGAATCGTAAGTTAGAAAGCATTTACTGTGTGATGCAACTAGTAGAATTATAGGGATGATAAGCTATTATAATTAGAA
>JAKEIK010000288.1 GCA_022545895.1 Nitrososphaeraceae archaeon
GATAATTTTAAGAGTGAATTTGACACGACCATTGGTAAATCAAGGGGTTCTTTAGGCTGGACTGAACTCTCAGAAGTTAGAAATGAGATATGTGCGAAAAACAACCTATCCTCCAATAAATTCTACGATTTAGTCGAACAATTGACTAATACCTATCACGACGAATACGAACTCTCTACAGGTGGGACGGAGGGAATCATGGTGAGAGGACTCCTCCATGGGTTTGTGAGGGGGATTTAGATTCATGTATCCTTATTTTTTGAATATTAATCCTTATCCTAGCAGTCCAACGCCAGCACTAGTAGACAGTCAGATTCTAGGTGGAAATACCCATAAACAAGCAAGAACTGCTATCCTGTCATGTATTGAAGATCTATATGGTAAGCTTGGCAGTAACCCAACAGACAAGGATTTTAGATTAATAACGATGATTCAGGATGTGGGTTCTGGCAAAACTCATCTCGCTTTGCATATTCGGGGTCTTCCAGAGCTATCCACAAATACTGTCACATCATATGTAGATCTCTCCAGAGTTTCGCCAAGGGATATTTACAACACGTATGAAAGCATACTAAGTGGATTTAGTAACGAAGATGTAGTCACCATGCGCGAGGCAATAATCAGTATGTTATCATTCAAAGCTGAAAAAAATGTCGGTCCAGCACGAAAGATCTTTAAGTACGGACTTTCAGACAGGATCGCGGGTAAAAGTTTCTCTGATAAAGCAAGATTGGTATTACAAGGCAAAGAAACGATGAATTACGATTATGTAGATGAGGTTCTGCGTGATGAATTCTCAGAAATACAAATTGATCTTATTAAAGGAATTGTAGGAGACAAATTCAGGAAAGATTCAGCTAACGTACGTACATTGGAAGGCGTGATAAACAGTTTATCGGCAATTGCAAATCTGAATTTTCGACTGTTAAACAAACTTACAATTTTCCAATTCGACGAGTTTGATTCAAACAATGAAACACTTGAAATCATTAAGGCATTGGTAAATGCTCACATTCCATCTTCGCTGTTAATGCTTATAATGACACCTGCATCATATAACGAGATAAAGAAAGTAAATGCTTCAGTATTTGATAGATTGGAAAAAGCGAACTATAAGATTGATCTTGCGGGATCAAACACAGTAACCGAGTTACTGGATATCATATTTGAATACATCAGGTATTACGACAAGATTAATAATTTCACCACGGAGCATGAAAATGAGCTCGCGTCAAGAATTAGAGTGATTTATGACGAATTTCCAGAATTCAGAAACGTAAGATCCATTTTAAATATACTATACCATGCGACAGAAAATGCAGCTAGGACAAATTCATTCACTATTGACGAACAATCTATAGACGATACCATTAAGAGAAACTACCCCGGATTGAAGATTCGAGGTAGTTTGATGGACGTACCTTTGTCCGAATTCATAAGGATTAGAAAAACTTCCATGAGCAGTGATGCCTTAGAATCTAACGTGAGGGACGCCATAAAAAACTTACTCTCCTATACAACCCAAACAGGCAATGTTACTGGAGTAAATATTGATAATATTATAGGTAACAATATAGATTTAGTTTATAATGATAATTATGGTACTAAAATTGCGGTTGCTGTCGTTGTGAACAAAGACCATTCCAAAGCGTTGGCCCAAATCTCAAGTGCCGCAAAATCACTTAGTTTAGTAGACAGGCTTGTAGTCCTCACAAATACTGGTACCGCTGTAGGTGAGAATGGTACAACGGTCGTGAACATGGACAAGGGAAAGTTAATAGATCTAATATACTTCAATGATAAATTCAAGAACGAAGAACTACTGAAGGATGATCTCGAGAAGGCGATTGTACTGGCAAAGTCTATGAAACTATGTTAACGTTAATGAATGCAACTTGATCGATTACTTTAGACAATCATAATTGATGTCTAAGATAATCTCATTTTTGTAAAAAAATATAGATCGTTGATTGAGAATAATTCTAAAACGATCCCTTAGTAAATCATTTTACAAGACCTTCATAACAATGGCAATTAGACTAATAAAGGATAAATTGGACGCAAAGAACAATATACTTTTTTAATTTTAAGCATTTCAGTATGAGGTAATGGCAAGTACCGCAACCAGATGAATGCTCCAGCTATTCAGTTATATTGCATTAAATAAAACCACAATTCAGTGTGATATGACCAAGACAGGAGGATTGGTAATCCATGGGTCCCTTAACTCAAAATACAGAGAAGCCTGTGCCGAACTTGCAGTGATCATACAGCAGAAATCACATATTTCTAGTAGGGGAATATCAGAATTGATTAAGGAAATTTCAGGGAGGTACCATTTGAGCACTATTCCAAAATACACAGACATAATGAGTCATATGCCATCAAATGATAAAAATCGTAAGATGTTAATCAGGAAACCAACTAAATCAGCTTCCGGGGTCATAGTTGTAGCAATCATGGCCAAGCCATTTGACTGTCCACACGGCAAATGCATTTACTGTCCAGGTGGGGTAGAATTCAATACCCCGTTGAGTTACACAGGAAAAGAACCAGTAACAAAAATGGCACAAGAAGTTGATTATGATGCACGCTCGCAAATAATATCAAAATTAGACCGTTATCGTATGATGGGTCATGACATCTCAAAAGTTGAGCTAGTTATTGTTGGAGGAACTTTTCCCTTTATGCCTCTTGAATATCAACGTCATTTTGTTAAGCATTGCTATGATGCCTTGAACGGAGATCGCGTACGTTCACATACGCTGACACAGGCAAAAGCCCTGAATGAAACTAGCAAAAGTAGGTGCGTGGGTTTCACAGTAGAGACCAAACCAGACTATTGTAAAAGTCGTCATATCGATATAATGCTGGAGTTAGGTATAACAAGAATAGAGATCGGAGTACAGACTTTAGACAATGCAATGTATAAGATGGTGAATAGAGGACATACACTAGCCGATGTTTTTGAAGCGTTTCAAGTAGCTAAAGAGTCGGGTTACAAGATTGTGGCTCACATGATGCCTGGTTTGCCAGGATCCACGGTCGATAAGGACCTGCAAGACTTTAGGACGTTGTTTGAAGATCAAAGGTTAATGCCCGATATGTTAAAGATATACCCAACTCTCGTTTTGAAGAACACCGGTTTGTATAGATTATATCAAAAAGGATCGTACTCTTCATTTTCAGACGAAGAATTCGTGAATTTATTGGTCAAGATAAAGAAAATTACTCCTAGCTGGGTCAGAATAATGAGAATACAGAGAGAAATAGACTCTGATGATATCGTTAGTGGGCCAAAGTCTGGCAATATACGACAAATATTACAAACGAGACTTAAAGAAATGGGAATCAAATGCAACTGTATTAGATGTAGGGAAGCAGGACTGCGCAGATTGAAACAGTCGAATGTGAATCCAGTCCTTAAAAGGACCGAATACGTTTCTTCCGATGGTATTGAATCGTTTCTAAGTTTAGAGGATGAGGCTACGTCAAGTCTATTTGGATTTTTGAGACTAAGAAAACTTACCAATCCCCATCGGGAAGAATTAAGAACATCATCTGGAAATGCTACTGCAGTTGTACGTGAATTGCATGTATTTGGTCAGTTGATAGATATTGGGAAAAAGTGTGATTCAACATCATTTCAGCATAGAGGACATGGATCAAGATTACTTAAAGTAGCAGAAGATATTGTTAAATGTGATTTTGGATTAGACAAGATATCGATCTTAAGTTCTGTGGGAACTAGGGACTATTATAGAAAATTCAACTACCATCTAGATGGTCCGTATATGTCAAAGACCTTGTGA
>JAKEIK010000003.1 GCA_022545895.1 Nitrososphaeraceae archaeon
AAAGAGATTCTGCAAGTTCCAGAAAGCTATTTTTATTAATCTAGTTTCGCTCATTAGTATTTTATCTTCATTGCAAATATTAAATTCTTTTTTTTACTTACCATGAGCATACAGCTATGTCTATTAGGTTCATTATCTTTTATTTAGAATCTTTGTCGCTATTGATCTAATATCTGTTTTTGAAAGCTTACTTGTGTCAATAGTTATGTGTGCTTCTTTCACAGGTTCATAAATTCTCTTCATCTTTTTATAAACTGAGAAATTCGCATCCGAATAATCATGTTTCCTTTGTTGCAGCCGTAAAATGACTATATCTTGAGGACAAATGCATTCTACTATCTGAAAGTCCTTGCCAGCAAGACCAATCTTCTCTTTGATTTCGTATCTTGAGAGTTCTCTTGTGAATGTAGCGTCCAAAATACAATTTATGCCTACCTTATCAAAATATTTAGCAATTAGTACCATAACATCATAAATCAATCTTCTTTCCCTCCATCCGTACATTGGTCTGGAGAATAGCTCTTTCCTTATTTTATCCGTAGATAGAATAACAGCGTTTACCAACGGTGCAAGTTCTTTTGCTACTATAGTTTTACCAACGCCTGGTAATCAACAAATAATTATTATCATTATGGATATTAATACCTCTTTCAATAAAAGGAATATCTTTTAAAATAATAGGTATATAATTTCCTCGAAATTATTAATTGCGAATATTTGATTACGAGCAGGTCTGCACTTTTATCTATTCATTTTTCCTCGTATATGGGTTTTAATCCCAGTTCCAAAAGTACTATTAAATCAGCTATACATTGGTTGTAAAATTGAAGGCGAAAAAAATGTTCTCTCTTATTGCACGACAATAAATATGACCTAGGTTAACTCTGGTAAAGATAAGTATCACAGTAATGAGTAATACTATCTAGGAAAATTGTTCTCATGCTCGTGATTGGTTTAATCGAAGATTTGAGATTCTAAGGGAATATACTAATTTTGTTATGCCGGAATTGTTCTAAAAAATAGAAATAGAAGAACACACCATTGTTTATACTGTTTTAGTCAGTTCAATAAGCCATATTTTCTTACCCTCATATTTTTCAAAGCCCGTTTATACTATAATGTCAATGCCAAATTATGAATACCCAAACAAAAACAGCAATGTTGGCGATTCTGTGCATCGGAATGCTGACTGCCCTAACTTTATCGACCCTAACCCTTGCAGTGAATCCCGCATTTGCTAAGAAGAAACATTGTGACAAGACTGACAACGGCTGTGATGCGATAAAATCAAAGAAAAATCAAGACGAGTCGAAGAAAACAAGTGCGGATGAGACACAACGAAGTATAACTAGATCTCAGGCAAAGATCGATAATTCTACCTTGCCAATTGATTTAGAGTCCGAGAATCCGTTCGCACTAGTAGGAATAACAGCGATTAACTCGACTACTGAATAACGAAGACCGTTCAACATAAAAAATAGTGTGGACAGTACAATTTGCACATGTCCTCCCCAGTTATTTTTTCTGAGCACCTTCAGGGTTACTCTGTTACTAATTTCAGGCGGATCTGTAGATCGAAAAAAAAGTCTCCTTGCCGTGATCAATCATGGACACGCCGATTTATAGTTTGAATAAGCGTACTTTTCGTCTAATATTTTTCTATCTTTCTTATGCAAAAAAACTATCTGAAATGCTCTCAGTTTGTTAGTTCAAATTCCTCTGGAGTTTAAACGAAGAGATTACTCTACCATTTATGGTGCATCATTTATTGTTTAAAATTCAAGGTGGTGTTACTATATACAGAGAGTTAGTGGCTCATGCGGGATTTTTAGATTTACCTGACATATAGCCTGCATAACAGACTGCTGCCCCAATGATTATCAGTACAGTACCTATAGCCGGATAATAATAAATCCGGATGGTCGTAAGTGTTCCTGAGTAAGATTAGTAAATGACAGCAAGTCCAAAAGCAATTAGGATTGCTCCGATTACGTAATTTACAACCATAATAATTGTGCTCGTTTAATGAAACGCACTTGCTTTATATTTTCTTCGCAACTGAAAGTGTTATCGGTTCACTATGCAAAGTTGGTCTCTGTGTAGATCATAATCTTTAAGAAATGAACCAAGTCTACTGATAGGTACAAAGGGTATTTTATTTACAAACGGTTGGGAAACTTCGTTTAGTGTTACTATTATAGGCAAACCACAATTAATATGCCTGTTTCTTTCTACATATATTTTAGTTCTGACATATTGTTGATTTGCACATTCTTCCATTTTAGAAGTTGTCATATTCCTCCAATGTTTGCAATCGATGATCAATGTCATACCTTTCAAAGTTGCTACGACATCGATCTGAATTCGTGGCTTTGTCAAATGAATATTAGTCCTACAGAGATAATTCTTTGTCTGGAGAATTATCGTTACAAAGTTCTCAAAATCTTTCCAATTTAGATTTAAAGATAAGAGATTCGGCTCGCATTCATGATGTAAAGCTAGCAAAAGCAACTTCATCTTATCGGTTGATGAAAAGCTAACTTTCGCATCTGACAAATTTCCTATACCTTTACTACCAAGAAATCGGAGCAATTCCATACTCGTAGTATAACTATGGATGTTACACAAAGACTGAAATTCTGAAATGCTATTACTATAAGGAATACCCCGAAGTGCTTGTGCTAACAATGAGTAGTTCAAACTTCAAGAATGAATTTGCTCAGATCCTAATATTATTTTGGTTTCCATCTCATATGTGCATATGTCACACATTAAAATTATAGCGGCAAGAGACGGAGAAGATAAAATGGCGAATGGTGTTAGTATTGATCTGATTTTGCACAACACTATTCTCATTGCTTTACTTGCTGACCACAGCAAGAATAGGATTGATCGTGGGCCGGCGAATAATAATATGACTTGGAAATGTGGGGGGGTCAAAGTTAGTGCAGTTGTCTCACGTTAAAAACTAGAGCGAGCAAACTTTGATCCGTACTAAATTTTCCCAAAAAGGATATATTATCAAAATCTGACCTAAACTTTATTAATATCTTTGATATTTTCTGATTGATGTCAACAAATTCTTCAGAAGATGAGTCTCACGATAAGAAGATTACACGTCGTGAATTTTTGAAATTAGCCGGCGCAGCAGGAGTGGTGGCCACTTTACCATCTCTTATACCATTTGGCAAGGTCTTTGGCGGTACCAAGAATGATACCAACATTAATCAGACAAGCATTACGAATCCCGTAATAAATAAACAGACATCTTCAATCCATATTTTTGATTTAGATAGAACCAAACCACAATTGTCCAGTGCGAACGGAAGCAGGACCCTCATGAATGCTGACAATTTTCCAATATTAAAAGGGATGGGGGCTGTTTTGCTCCGTTTAGAAAAAGGTGGAATACGTGAGCCCCACTGGCACCCAAATGCAGCTGAATTAAGTCTTTGCGTAAGCGGAACAGCTAAAATGACTATTTATAGCACCAATGCACGAGTCGACACATTTACAATAAGTCCTGGACAGATTACCTTTGTTCCCCAAGCCTACTGGCACGACTTGGAAAATATCGGAGAAGAAGAAGTGAAATTTGTTATTGTTTATGATAGCGAACGCCCTGGAGACTTGGGTGTATCGGGGTCTGTTGGGTCTTTGTCTGCGAGAGTTTTGGATAGAATATTTGGAACAAACCCACCTGGGTTCTTTGATCAATTGAATTATACATCAATTCAAGATGTCACGATGGGATCAAAACCAGTTGATTTTTCAAGTACCAGCAATGTCGAGGTTCCAAATGCCCATAAATTTAATCTGGGTGGTATCACTCCGCAAATTCAAACTCCAGGAGGAACTGCTGCGTTGGGAATGGCCAACGATTTTCCAATACTTGCGGGATTGGCATGTTTTCTTTTGGTCTTAAAACCAAGCGGAATAGTAGAGCCTCACACACATCCAAATGCTGCTGAATTGAACTATGTTATCAATGGAAAGGTACGTTTCACCGTGTTTGGTCCTAATGGGGAGGATGAGACATCTGAAATTAGTCAAGGTCAAGTATTTTTCGTACCCCCTGGATATTTTCACTATCTAGAGAATCCTGATAACGTAAATGGCAACAATGTAGTTTCGTTCTTTGATAACGAGAATCCCGAATTTATAGGAATTGTGGGGGGTCTTAGTGCATATTCTAATGAGGTACTAGGTTCTACATTCAATAAAGATCCCAAGTTCTTCAGCAATCTCCCAAAACTTGACAAAAATGTGTTTATTGCATCAGGAACGGGATAAGTAAGAAATATGTGAAAAGAAAGTAGTAAACAATCCTTTTCTTAGGTCACATTCTAAGAAATTTTTATTCTAGTCGAACCTGGCATAAATCCCTCTCTTTCTTTTCTGCTCCTCCTCTGTTCTTCATTCAGTTATTTATTAAAAAAGAAAAGGATATTCTTATCGCCGTTTTTATGCGCATGTTTCTAGTTCACTTGTTTTAGCTGCTACTCTTCTCATCCCACTCACCAAATGAATAATAAAGAAACTTGTAACGGCACTTCTTCACATCGTATTTTTTTGAGTCACCCTTATTTTTTCATGGCAAAGAAAATGAAGGTGTAATCAAGGCCCGTTTTACTCCAGTGCACAACCTTATTCATGAAGCTATAATCAATAGGCTCGATCAGCTTGAGACCGTATTTTTTGGCAATTACTACAGCAGCCTCTATTTCATTTTTATCAAAGATTTTATCGGGAGTGCCTTTTGAGAGAACGCATTTTGTGTTTATAGTTTTTTCCGGCCAGTAGTCGGTAGATGTTAGCAGTAAACCATCTTTTTTGAGAATCCTGCCCATTTCCTTGAAGTACTTTTGGATATCCACACCATGTTCAATTACGGACAAAGAAGTTACAAAATCAAACATATTCTCTCGGTAGTTCGTTGCCTCTAAATTCTGGATTGAAAACTTCAAAGACTTATCATCAAGCATTTCAACTATTGGTTTGTACTCTTTTTTATAGAACGAATATGCGGCATTCATAAAGTTATACTTGTACTTTGACCTCAGGACCAAATCACAACCATAAAGGTTCCTGAATCTCAATCTCTTGAGCATGGGCAAAATGGGAGAGTCGTTGCAGCCAACGTCGAGTATGAACGACTCTCTATCAGCATTGTTTATGATCTCGATAATCTTGTAGGTGTCCCAGGCCTTGATAGTGTCATGATGGGGGAAAAGGTTAAGCGCTTCAAGACGATACTTTGCCTCCGTCACCTGAGAAGTTGTCTTCAAGACCGAATTGCAAGGCATATTTCCAACAGGGGTAAGATGATTCTCGTCAGATATTGTCATGTTAACCACTTTGTACTAGTTGAAGCAAGAATTGAATGTAAGTCACTGAAATATGATCTTACCGTCTTGCACTTTGTCTTCAGATGTGCTGATTTCTTTCTCATTGGAGTTTATTCTTATCGGTTTTCCAAAGTCAAAATTGTGTCTTCCGTCCTGAAGAAAGGCGCTCCCGCATGCATGAGTATTTTCAATGTAGTCTAACCACATTGCTCCACACAAACGGCATCGGAAATCGCGAATCTCTGGCTTGATATTATTACACCTCAATTTATCTCACCTTAGTGATGAATTAGCCTCGCTTTAATGATTCGACCACAATCATCGCGAAAAAAATTAGGATCATTGTTAGATAGCAACAAAACTCAAATTCTTCCTTAATCATATATTAGCTGTGTCTGATTTACAGGAGTTGAGAGAGAATTTCAAGAGGACGCAGGAATCTCTTTTGAAGGTATTCCCAAAAGTTGACCCACAATTACTGGTGGACCTACTTTTGAGAGAACAGCAAGATCCGTTAAATGCACCTATCTATACTCTGGAAGTTTTCATGAAGAAGGGTACAAACATTGAAAAGGTGAGAGACACAATTCTGCAGGGTACTGGTACAATACCTAGCATTCACGATGGAGGAACTCACGTTGTATCCAATCATAAAGTCACATTGGATCTTCTCAAATTCATATCGGCAAATGAAGACGTGCTAGAAATCACTGGTGATTATTCAGGCGGTGCGGCTTCTATAGGCGCCAGACACGAACATAGACATTAAAAACTTGGTATAGCGTTTGTCAACTCGGCGGATATGAAATTGGTCTATAAGGGATCATTAGGCCATAATGAAAGGCTATCACTTATCTACATAGGGCATTCTGAATGGTATCTGTAAGGTCAATGTTTATTTGGTATTTGTGAAGCTCTAAATAAAAGTAAAAGCTAACTGATGAGTATCTGTGATTAATCTCGTCAATACACATGCTCACATAATATCCATGCTGACTTTGACCTGGATCAAATACTATAGATGAGTACTCAAATAGCCGGGCTTGTAAGTATTGTCATATAGTAACGTGTCATTTCTGCCGTCGTTAAAAATCTGAACGAGGCCGCTCCGATTGAGATCATGGTGCAAGGTTTAAGCCAAAATGTATTTGCCACTAGGTCACGTAGAATTGCCATTTGCCGTATCTAGATTATTAGCTATGACATAATTATTTTTAATTGAGTTTATGCTATCCGTAGCATTAATGTTCTCAAATATTTGAATGCACTATACTACTGTACGAAATTCAATTCAATCATAGGCGCTACTCGATCAGATTTTATACAGGACAACTAACTTACTCCCATTTAACATAGAAACGAAACTCCTTGTTCTTTGTGTAAAACCCAGCTTTAATACAATGGGACACGTTAGATATACGTAAGTCAGACATCGATCGACAATCAAAAAGTTTTCCAGATGCTGCCTAGGTAACTATCTTACATATCAACCGTAGACAAAGATTATCAACTCTAAAGAAGTAATATGAAAGTACTAGTGCAAACCCCGAATAAAAATAATGCTAGGATAATTGGAAAGGAAAGTTTAGTGATTAATGATGGGTCTGCTCAAAGTCAATACATGGCTTTTTGTTGTTTATACGTGTCAATATATCAATCGTCACTTGCTCACGAAACCTGACTTTTTGAATTGTATAAAGAAAAGCATGAAAAAATGACAAATAAACCAAAATTTGATTCGATGTCTAGGATTTCTCGTATCTTTTCATTATATTTCCCTTTCTGGACTGGACGGTCATCAAAGATTCTGTCAAGCAGCACGTCTTTCTACCATACCAAGCACTTACGTAATTTGTATTGTATAATCATCGCAGCGTCCTTAATATCTGGAACTATTGCAAGCAGTGGCGCTCCATCTGCTTTTGGAGAACCTTATGTTAATATCGCCGCGGCAGGCGATTGGGGATGTACTGGAAATACACAAGATACTGTAAAAAATGTACAAAACCAGAACCCCGATCTGTTACTCGCATTAGGAGATTACTCCTACGCAAATAGTCCTGGATGCTGGTTCGACACGATAAGGCCTGTAGGTTCTATTACCAAAGTGGGTATTGGTAATCACGATGTCGAAGACACTGCACTCTTGAGCTCTTATTTAAATAATTTTGGACTTACACGACAGTATTATTCCTATAAAGTTGGAAACGTTCATGTTTTAACAATGGCCACTGAAGAGACATTTGCCAAAGGTTCCCAGCAGTATAACTTTGTGCTAGGGGACTTACAAGCAGCAAGTTCAGATCCTAACATCAAATGGACCATTGTGAACTTACATGTGCCTCTTTATGCATCACCTAACACATGCGGAGACTCAGGGTGTGCTGGTGACAAGGACTTGAGAGAAACTTATCATCCGTTATTTGACAAATACAGTGTAGATCTGGTCTTAGCAGGACACGTCCATAACTATCAAAGGAGTTACCCTATGACTTATAATTCACAAAATCCTTCTGATCCGAAAGTAACAAGCTGCAGCAAGAGCACATATAGCAATCCTGAAGGAGAGATCTACGCCATAGTGGGAACTGGCGGGGTGAACTTGCATGGTTTATCAGGAAAGTCTTACTTTATTGCAAGTCAACAAGATTCAAAGTTTGGGATTTTTGACATGCATATTTCTGCAAATACGTTAGAAGCTAAATTTATTGACAATGCGGGTACTATTCTGGATCAGTTTAGCATAAACAAAAAAGTAAACATAAAGAAAATTGTATCAACAGAATGTAGCCCCGAACCTATGCCCACCTTCAAATCGGTAAAGCTTCTAGCAAGCGACTCGAAGAATGAGTATTATCCAGTGGTAATGCCCTTTAAAGTAAATTATGTCAACCCTGTTTTGCCAAAGCTTAAAACATTCGAGAGTCTGGTTAGAGCTTATCAAGATAGAGTGCACGACGAAGATACCCCTAAACTCAAAATAGAAAAAATAAGGCAAAATATACATACGCAGATCAGTCAAAAAATAGAGAAGAAATTGGAAGATGTCAAGCTCAAGGACAAGGCAGACAATAAGGATGTAAAGGATGAGGAGACGACAACGGCCTCGGATAGCTCTTGGCCATTGGAAGATGTCAAGCTCAAGGACAAGGCAGACAAGAGTCTTGCATCAGCAATATCAGAAAATATCAAACAAAAGTTGAAAAAGAAATTGACTTCAAAGATTTTCAGTTCAGGATTTCCTTTCCGTTAGGTTAGATGAAACTGGCCATCCCACATTATGGAACACTTGATGGCTTAGATTAAATTTAGACAGTAAATATTCCGATCTCTATCGTTACCTATATAATAAACAAGGACTAGATGAACTCGAGGAAGTCCCTATAACAGTCTTTTGTTTCCGTCATTTTCTCTCTATCCATGATTTTAGAGAAGCAACTTTATCTACGAATCTGAAGTTTATCCGAGAATCAATTATTTTTGCGAGAAAACTATTATGCCACCCATTCAAATATTTCTGTTTAGTTTTCTTTTGTGACATTTTTTCTATTTCTTCTTTATCCAAACAAATTTTTTCTACAATGTGCCATCTCCTAACTTCTACGTCGCTGAGATTCGGGGGTTTGTTGCCTGATACTTCTTTGAAACGTAGCCATTCGTAACAATATGGACACTAAAAGCAGACGCTCAATTCTCTACTTTTATTATTGTAGGTTATTATCATTGATTTATTACAACCAGGACAA
This sequence comes from Nitrososphaeraceae archaeon, assembly GCA_022545895.1. GTDB lineage: Archaea > Thermoproteota > Nitrososphaeria > Nitrososphaerales > Nitrososphaeraceae > TA-21. The sequence continues at coordinate 9,095 of JAKEIK010000003.1, forward strand.
AAGGTGTCTGGATCATCGCATGATGGTCCGGAATAACGGATAGCAGAGGTCATGAGGCAGTCATGTACTATACATGATCATGTATTGTTTCCTCCCTAAACATAAGATACGCCGAATATTTTCGAGTCATGTAATGTGATGTGGTTTTGTTTCTGGCGCTAGAATCTCTTTCGCTAACTAGTTGATGTATCATTCTCAGAAGAAGACGACGAGTTTGCACACTGGGGAGTGTGCAGAGTAAATCGATTATCCAGACAAGAGGGTGGTGCT
>JAKEIK010000289.1 GCA_022545895.1 Nitrososphaeraceae archaeon
AGAATACAAAATATACGTTGGATCCGAGGCATCAGCTGCGAATGGTACCATTTTGGGTGACAGCACAAATATTTTTCCTGTTCCCCCTACAAAACCACTCCGAACTATAGGTTGGCCAGATCTTATAGAGGTAAGGACTGGTGGAGAGAAAACTATTAGAACTATACCAATAAACTCCACGGAATTGGATATGGCAGAAACGATAAGTTTTGTGGATGCAAATAAGAATGATGGTATCGATGTAAACTTTAGGCCGCAATCCGTAAAAATTCCGGTATCTGGAGTAAGATTTGTAGAAATGGAAATTCAAGCTCAGGGAGGAGTAGTGAAGGATAACTCAGGCATAACGAATCAGACCGTGACCATAAGTTCAGAAGAATTTCCAGATATACAAACTAATGAAACTTTTAATTTACAAATTCTACCCCCAGTATCGCTTCCCGACCGCCTAGGCGAAACATTGAAGAACAGTATTTTTACCTATGTGACCCCGCTTGCAGTGACAGCGGTTTTTGCCTTTTGGTTATCGAGGCGAATTCAGATAAATAAAGCTAGTATTGAGATGATTAGGGTCAAGGATATCCTAACAGTTGACGCTTCTGTAATAGCTGGCGTCTTAATCTTTCTAACAGTCGGAGCCGCGTTCGCATCCGGAGAGGCCATTCAACAAGTTGGAATTTTGACGGCCAGTATTGTTTTTCCCTTCGCAATTGCCGCGATAAGAACTCTGATTAAAGGTACTGTTGAAGAGTATGGAGTAAAATTCATGATAGCGGGATTTGTATATTTAATGACATCAGTTATACTTATCGCGCTAATTCAGGTGCCAGAACGCATTAGATAGTCTTGAATCGTTGTTTTACTTGAAGGCCAAATAGACCAAATATGTCAAAACCATTCTTATCGTTCTAAATTTTTGTCCAATGTGACAAACAATTTCAATGCATTTCACAGGCTCCCTCTATAATACCGATATAACAATTAACCACTAGTGAAAACCGCTAAAAACCCATGAATTGCTCACCTTTCACGGGCTTTAACTGATCGTCTCTAGTTTTCTTTGCCTACTCACTGAATTCTTTGTGTCTGCAACAAAAACAGAGATAATACATCGTATTGGCTTCACGCTCGTGAACTTGAGACATTGGGTGTTTACACTTACAACAAGGACGGTCTTGATTAAGGTCGCCCAGTACAAATGATTTGCTAATGGGAAAACATTTGTTTACAATTTCGAGGAGTCGTTCCACTTCGTTAGTAAATGTGCTCGATTCGCTTTTCATATTATGTTTAAGAACCTCCTCATCTGCAGCATTAACTACCTTATGAGCTTTGGGGTACTATTTATGAATTCTTTCCCTTTACAAGTCATTTTCCCCTTTGGAAGTAATTCAAAAGTTTTATTTTTTCTGTTATCAACTAGTGGTTTAGTTAGTGAAAATAAAATCTTCTTTAGATCTGGGCTCATGTCCTGGGTAAATAAGTTATTGATTGTACTTGGAAGATGTTGATTTCGTCTCTGGTGAATAGATTGAACGTCATTAAATACAACGTACATCGTTTAAACGATGCTACAGCCTTTAATGCTGACGACAAGTTTCTCTTTTTTTAGATTTCAAAACTTGGAGACCAGATATAAGTTACATATTGATACTACATATTGATAATACATATTGAAACTACATATTGAAGTACACCTGATTCGAGTACAGATAATGCCTCGTTTTTCTGTATAGTGATTAAAATAAACTGTATATCCTAATTTGGCTGAATGCTTTCGTTAACGCTACTATTATTTGCCACAATGGAACCTTGAGGCAAAACTAATGCCGCTCTTTCCATTTCGTCAGGACGTTCGTTTGGGACTTTG
>JAKEIK010000290.1 GCA_022545895.1 Nitrososphaeraceae archaeon
ACAATGTATTTTGCTCGCGAAAAACCATGAGGTGAATTTGAAGCGTATTACAGAAAACAAAAAACCAATGAACATTATTCTACTTCGGGACCCTGGTAACAATTTACCATCTCTTCAACCAATTAATATAAAATACGGAATTCAAGCAGCATGCGTTGTTGACATGCCTGTAGAATTAGGGATAGCGAGGACGCTGGGGATGGAATTTTTTTCTGCCGGTGGCATAGACGACTATGAAATTAAGGCTGAAGAAACTAGAAGACTGCTCAGGAAGTTTGATCTGGTCTACGTTCATCTCAAAGGACCGGACGAGTACGGGCATGACGGCAATGCAATGGGTAAGAAAGAAAGCATTGAAGGCATAGATCAAAGGTTCTTCGGAACATTGCTAGAAGATCCGAATTTAACTAATGCCACGATAATAGTTTCTGGAGATCATTCAACACCCTGTATAGCTAAAGCTCACAGCGATGATCCTATCCCGCTCCTAATATCAGGAAATTTAGTGAAAAAGGATGGTAGCAAAAGATTCACCGAGTCAGACGCGTCACGGGGTACACTGGGATGTGTAAGCGGCGTGGATGTGCTAGGTGTGGTGTTAAGAATGATCAGGTAGTTGCTACCTATGCCTAATCAATTTCAAACTGCGAAAATACCGGCCAGTCCTCTCACTTGCCAGTCTCAGTCAAAATAATCTTGCATTGCTCGCAAATCTTTTCGTCTATGTTCCCTTCAAGACTATGATGGACATCACAGATTATAAAGGAATAACGCATGTAATTACATAAAGCAATAAACTTTGAAAGCGTTCCTGCTGTGTATGCTCTTTGTGACGAAAGATCTTCCACAATATCCTCAATCATTCGCATGATCTGCTGAAAAGAACTTAATTTAGAAATTAATTCCACGTCTCCTCGTGTACCTCGTATGTAATTACTGACAGCAGCCTGTGTAATACCTAACAGTCTAGCCACTTCCTCCTCCTTTAGCCCTTTTTCTTTGACTAGCACTTTCGCTAATATGGCCCTAACCGCTGGGATCAGTGATTTCGATTCAATTTCAGAAGGCAGGAGCATTAGGCAGACCTAAATTTTCCTTGCAAACTATATAAAGGTTCTTTATAATGAGGCTAAACCGAGTACACATTCGCGAATTACTATTGATTCACTCGCATTAGTCTAAGTTGTTTTTCAAGTCTACATATAAAGTTGGTTAATCGATTGTTGAACCGGTAAATGTGACAAAAGAAATCCTTACAATCTATATATACTGACGGTATATATACCGATTCAATACGTAAAATGACGACCAAATTTGGATTTACTCAAGGCCTAAATGTGGCCAGACTGGGACTCGATGAAACCCAAATCATGACAGCATGCCAGATTGCTGATCGTTTGGATTATGACTCAATATGGGCTATGGACCATTCTAACGTTCCTCAGTGGAAGAATGCTGTTGTGAATGACGCATGGTTGTTACTTGCTGCAATTGGGGCAATAACTAGAAAGGTTGAACTAGGTACATGTGTGACTGACGCGATAAGGAGACATCCATCAGCAATAGCTTTGTCTACTATTACGCTGGATCGGTTAACAAACGGTAGAGCAATCCTTGGAATAGGTGCCGGAGAGGCGCAGAACGTCGTGGATTTTGGGATTGAATTTAGTAAACCGGTTACAAAATTCAAAGAGCAGTTAGAACTTATAGAATTATTGTTCAAATCTGATCCTGATAACAGAGTTGACTATAACGGACAATATTACAAGTTAGCCAATGCTTGTCTTCAAGCAAAAAGTATCAGAAAACCGCGCCCTCCAATTTATATCGCGGCAGGAGCTCCCAAGACACTTGGACTTTGTGCTGCTTACGGGGATGGATGGATACCCATTGGATATACTCCGGCATTATTCAAGCACCATGCGGATGTAATTAGGGAAAACGCAAGAAAAATAGGAAGAGATCTATCTGGCTTCCAGTTCGCAAACGATGTGGATGTTTACTTTACCGAGGATGGCGAAGAAGCTTGGAATAAAATGAAAAATGCTGTTAAGGTAAGCTTATACAAGCCTGAGTTGCTTACCGTGCATAATATCGAACAGGATTCAGAATTTGATTTTCGTAGGTACTTCACAGAATATGCTATGAACAAACCTGAATTAATGGAACAAATGAAAAGAGCTGCACTGAAAATACCTGATAGTGTTGCCAGAACGGCGATTGGTGTTGGAAGACCCGATGATGTTATAGAAATGCTTGAAAGATTCATTGAAGCTGGCACAAATCATTTTATCATTAGGTTCTGGGGTGAGGGCTATTTCAAGAACATCGAATTGTTTGGAAGAAAGGTGATTCCTTATTTTAGAGACAAAGAAAAATAGAATATGTTGCTGGGTAGTTAATTGTCATGAGATTTCTTATCAAAATAATCTGTTAGCACCATTGATCTTGTAGCATATCCTTCTAGTTCCTGCTTACTCTTGAGTGAGGTAGCATCAAATCCTAGACATCGAAGAGTATGTGCGAATTCGTCGATAAAACCATGAAATGTGTAGACCTTTTCAGGGCTACATCTTTTTACAAATGATATGAGATCATTATAATCACAGTGATCACTAAACGGAAAACAATGATCTAGTCCCAATAAGTATTTGAAATTTGGCTTAATCCCCCATCCGCTAAAACCAACAGTTGTTGGTCCGTATTTTCTCTTCACGTACTGCAGAAACCCATTTCTGGTAGAATTTAACGGCGCAATAAGGATCCATGGTTTGTTAGATGATAACGAACCTTTATTCTCTGCCACAGAGAATGGTGTATGACAAGTTATATCGATTCCAAGCTCTGAATAGAGAAGATTCATTTTGTAGATTGAATCTTCGACAAAAATTGGTTCCCATTGAGCAAAAAGTTGAGTAAGGATTTGTGCCTTCCCAAGTGGGTACCCCAACAAAACGATCGGTCGACCTTGGGAATACATTTCAGAAATAAGAATATTAGCCTCATGTATTATGCTCTCGCTTCTAGGAAAAACATAATCTTCATGTCCAAATGTGGATTCAATGATTAATGTCTTTACTTTGGGGATCACTGCAGGTTTCATAAACGCCCTCTTTCGAATTGACAGGTCCCCAGTATAGTACAAATCATCTTCTATTAATAGCCCAGTTGAACCCAAAATATGTCCAGAGTCCAAAAGTTTAAAGGCATGGTCTTGATACACATTCAAAAGTTCATATCCACGTCCATTTGCAATTCTCGAAGTTGCATTCGAAGTAATTATTTTTGCATTGCTTTTGGTTCTTTTCTTTTTCCTATGAAGGTGATCGGTATGTGCATGCGACACAAAAATGTAGTCGCAATCCATGTCTTTTCTTGGGTCTAAACAAATTTTCTGATCCTTGTGATTCACCGTTATTGTAGACTTACTGCAAGAAACATTCAATGTCCTATCCAAAGCTGTCATTCATTTTACATAATATTATATTAATTTTGATACAGGCTGATTGATGTTATCGAAATACCTCACATTCGGTATTATAAAATTGTTCGATTGGTAAAGGCCTAGTTGATTCTCCCTGATTGCTTTTGTAATTTTTGATGGAGTCTTACCTGTAATTTATTTAGATCTGGCATCTTATTCTGTCGAATAAAATTTGTACTGATTGCTATTTACAAGTAAGGTTTAAGTTTGAACATAATTCGAATAGTTAGTAATGATTGCAAAAATAAATTTTGTGGATACATATTCCAAAATTTTGGTCATTGCATGCGTCATTATGGCTACTCTTGTATTAGTTTCCTCCGAACTTTATTCGGTTGTATCAAGTACACAAAGCCAGGTTTTTGATGGCCATTTTCAACCTGTTCTTGATCGGAGTCAATCATCTAACATTTCCTTTAATGTTGAAGGAACCATTAATACGGTCATCACTGCATCTCCTTCAGAAAAGAGAGACAGACCTTCCTCACTTGATCACATTACCAATGTTAGCTCCGAGTACGTGTTGGGAGGCAAGTGGCGACTAGACGTCATAAATAACAATGTAACATACTTCAAATCTAATTTTACTATGGTTGGTATCAATGGAGATGAACCACACTTTCACCTATTTATTTACAAACCACGCACAAAAGAAATTTCTATTTTGTTTTCAAACGGGAGCGATAACCCGGGACTTCTCTTGCACGGACTAGATAAAACGGTATCCTTTTCGGGGAATTGTGATATAATAACCAATGGTGTTTTGGAATGGAGAGATGTACCCATGTCTGTATCTATTCTTAATGATAAAGTAATTAAGATAAGTGTTGACGAAAAGAGAACGAATAATCACTTTTCGAAAAATTCAATTTTTGGATTAGTCAATCTCATAGAACCAATAATCCAGAACATAAGTGATACAAATTAAAATAACAGGGGAGAGTATGTTCGTTCTTATTAAGTGTGACAGAAAAGCCCTTCATACATCATTTTTTTACCGCTATTCAATAAGTGATTTTTATGATCATCAGGCTAGACGAATTATGCAGAAATATGTTTAATCATACAATTAAGTTAGTACTTTATCTAGTTGCTGATTGGAAAATGATCTCTTTATCTCTAAAGCAATTCTTCTGCCAGTGCTCATTTCATTTTCAAAAAGCAAGTCCGAATACGGTGATCCGGCAATATACAAATTTGTTCCAGCAACGATTCTAGCCGAGAACTCGAACGAAATGAAGTCTGCATCCTTTGTGTAAACTCCTTCGAGACAAAAAGGACCTGGTATACCAGGCGGAACTAATTTTTGTGTTGCCTTAACAAAATTTTCGCCCATTCTATATACTTCTTCAAGAAGAGATTCTCTTAAAACCAAAGGAATATTTCCGATCACATTGTAAGTTGGCTCAATTGTAACGTTCAATTGCTGCTTGGATGGTATCCGTGCAATTCCATCTATATCGGATTCATATCGCCTATCGACACCCATGAATTCCACTTCATCTGAAAGTGGGGAGTAAAAGTAATGCAGGAATACTGGGACTCCTTGTATGTACTCTGGTATGTATAGATCCTCTTCCCTCTCTATGACTCCTGAATTAACAAGCCTTTGGCATCCTTCGTTAAAACTCTGTTTGTCCCACGCCATGAAATAGCCACGGCCACCGGCAGCCCCGCGCAACTTAACAATGCAAAGTCGGTCTATCTCATCTTTCGTTTTTACGGTATTTGGAACATTTAGCCTAGCGCTTCTCATCAATTTTTCTTTTAGAAGTCTGTCCGCTTCCCATCTTAAAATGAAACGATTACCAAAGAAAGGAATATTTATACCTTCGATTTGATCCGAATTCAAATTAGCTATCAACGTTCCATGAGGGATAATTATGCAGTCTAACTCATTTAATCGATCTTGGTACGGTTTTTCTAATATGTTCTCAAATCTATCAACAAATAAAATATGATCAATAAATGCAAATCGTTTATAAATATTGTATCTTTTCTTCTCGCATATAAGAATGGTCGAAAACCCTTCATCTTTCGCACCCTTTAGTACCTGCAGGGAGCAATGGGAGCCTATAGTGCATATCTTGGGCCTCTTTTGTTTTTTCTTTATCATTTCAAATTGCTTAAATCGAATAATATTATTTTGAAATCACCTGACAAAATTGCTGTTTTTAACGAAAAATTTTCCTTTATTCAAAATATCCATAATTCATCTATTATTTCCAGAAAAGGTCAAAAATTCTGCTATTAGCTTAATGACAAAAGCTATCCCACCGACTACTCCCATACCGAGAAGCACCAAGCGGAGGTGGGTCATGTAATCATCTTTACTTGTTTTTTTTGCAAGTTTTAAAGTCTGAATTATTTCTATGACCTTCCTCTGAATAACGGACAAATTATCAACGGTTGTTTTCAGTAAACTCTATTTGAACTTAGCGGTTGACAGCGTCTCATAAAATACGCGATTAACTTATCTGATTTCTGGGACATCAATAGATCCAGAATCTAAATACATTATCTAATTGAAAATATCTGTTCTTTCTCTGTGCGCTGCATCTGGACGAAGGTTTCTGTGTTTTGAATCCCTTCTATCTTCCCAATCTGTTCAATGACCACCTTATGCAGTTCTTCCAATGTGAATGCATTCACAGAGACGAGCATATCGAATCTTCCCGTGACCTCGGAGAGGACTATTACTTCAGGGATTTTCAACAACGCGATGTGAATAGCTTCCTTCAGTTTGGGATCTCTATTTATGCCTACTATTGCTTTAACGTTGATACCTAGGAGGCCGTCGTTAACTATTATAGTAAATTTCTTTATTAAATTCCTCTTAGTAAGCCGTTTGATTCTACTATATAAAACCGAGGCGTTCACACCGAGTTTCTTGCTCAATTGAGGCACTGAAATACTCGCATTCTTGGACAACTCTGATAATATTTTCATATCTAATTCGTCGAATTTTTGCAAATAATCCCCACCATAGTTCGTAAGGATACACTAATAAATGTAGTTTCCAGCAGTCCATTATTTCCATATGGAAATACATACATATGGAACTGGGACACTTTTTCATTAAATGACGATCAGATCCTCGCGAGAAGTAAAGAAACGGTCTGGTGATTCACGGTTTGTACATGTCCATATTCATATCAGAGGAAAGGTGCAGGGGGTTTATTTTAGACAGAATATGAAACAAATGGCAGGAAATAGTGTCCAAGGATGGGTACGAAATAGAGCAGACGGCAGTGTAGAAGCAGTGATCGAGGGAAGACAAAACGAAATAAACAAGATTATTGAATGGTCATACAAGGGTCCAAAAACTGCCATAGTTGAAAACGTGGATATTAAGACCGAAAATTACACAGGAGACTTTTCCACATTTGAAATTGTTCCCGATTATTAATACATTTCAGCACGATCATACGTCCAATATGCTTATGACGGCGATAGCAATAATTGTAATTTTTAGCGTTGAAACACGTAATAAACATGACAATGGTTAGATAAGAGATATGATGGAATGGCTATGCATTTTTAACATGACAGATTATTCAGTGAAGGTCATTATCCTCACTTGATATGGGCAAATTACCTACCTTTGTTTTGCCGTTGAAGCAAATTCTGATAATCGCATACATGACGGGGATCCTCTGGCTTCAGAGAAATCCTCTTTCATTAGTTTTTTCAGCCATTAGTCCTTTCTCACTGTTATTTGTACTATTCGTTATTAGTAACGGTCAATACGTACAGTTTGCGTTGGTCGGAAGCTTGGTTATGGCACTTGTAGGGTATGGCCTTTCATTAGGTCAAGACATTTCATTCTACAAGACAGAATACAAGATACAAGATATGTTTGTAGCTTCACCAGTTTCTTCCCTAACTTATATGCTGGGTCTTGCTCTTTCCCAACTCCTATTTGGATTACCTGCACTAATAGTGTTGGCAATTTTAGTAGCGGTATTTGTAACCTCGATCGTTTTTATCCCTATTTTACTGGCGATCATTTTCTTAACATGGGCATCTATGTCATCGATGGGCTTTTTTTTATCCTCTCACATGTTGCATATGCGAAATGCCACCCAAATCATCTCTTTTGTAAATGTAGTCCTGGCGGTCCTGCCACCAGTTTTCTATAGTATTAATAAAGTGCCTGAACCTCTACAATACCTTTCATATTTTGTTCCTACGACACATGCATCGTTGATTTTGCAGTATATAATGGGATTAGAAACACCAAAAGAATGGTCTCTCGCCTATGGATTTATGGTTCAGATGATCTATCTAGTTGGATTTTTGCTTCTCGCAAAAACCAAGGCTATGTGGCGTGAAAATTAGCTACCTTCCTAGGTATTCTTGGTAATAAAAATTATTCACAAGAGTCTGAATATTGTAATGGCCTTGATTATACCACATCAGACAAATTAAACTGGACCGTAACTAGTCCCTTAAGAGGACAGTTTTTTAGTAGTCTCATTCTGAATGCTGTTTGATTTTTAGTGACCAATGTAAAAAGCCTACCCCAATCTATTCCCAACAGTTATTAATTATGGATAAAGCAAAAGCGAATTTTGATAAGATCAAAGATTATTTTATGCTGACATGATAAAGCTGAAAATAACTTCAATATATCCAAAGATCCCATCTTCCAAACGGATAAATCACATAATAATATGATTTCAAGAAGTGTCAACTGAGCAGCTCTTTGTTAACGTAGTAATAATCTTAGTTGCAGCCAGGCTGCTGGGGGAGGTGTTCCAACGAATTGGACTTCCCTCAGTCGTAGGTGAGTTATTAGCGGGAATCATAATTGGACCCTCTATACTTTCATTGGTTAAACCAGATGAGAGTCTAACAGTTCTTTCAGACCTTGCTGTATTTTTCCTGATGTTTCTGTCCGGGCTGGAAATGGATCCGCGCGAGATAAGGAAGGCAGGCATATCTGCCGGCATTCTTTCGATTATTGCTTTCTCCCTGCCGCTGATAAGTGGATTTGGAGTGTCGTATCTTCTCGGTTTGACACTTGTTCAATCTCTATTTATGGGATTGTTACTATCTATCACTGCAGTACCAGTTAGTGCAATTGTGCTCATGGAATTTGGCATTTTGAAGAGTAGACTTGGAACTACAGTGATTACCGCGGCAGTAATAAATGATATACTTTCTTTAATTGTCTTGTCGGTTATCTTCCAGCTAAACCAATCAGGGGCTAGTGCTGAAATTCATTTTGACCAGATAATTGACTCCCTTCTTAAAATAGGCGCATTCATAGGCGGCATATTCCTCGTGGACATTTTATTTAGGAAGACGAGTCATTGGCTTCCTAAAAGAGTTGCTCCATTGATTGAAAAGTTACAAACAAAAGAGGCAGCTTTCGGCATTCTATTAATCACAACTATAGTCGTATCGTTAATAGCACAAACAATTATAGGACTTCACTTCATCATAGGAACATTCTTTTCGGGTCTAATAGTTTACAAAGAGATAATTAGAAAGCAGAATTTTGAAAGAGTTTATGGAATTATTTCTGCGATTACTTTCGGATTTTTTGCTCCTATCTTCTTTGCTATTATTGGTATAAATATACAGATCGAACTTATTGTGAAATCAATACCAATTTTCATCTTGCTAATGGCTGTTGCAGTACTTTCTAAAGTAGGGGGAGGATATATAGGATCAAGATTAAGCGGATTTTCGAAAGACGAGAGCTTGGCTATTGCTTATCTCATGAATGGGAGAGGCATGGTGGAACTGGTAATAGCGTCAATTGGCTTTGCTGCGGGTCTTATAGATTTGACACTCTTCTCTATAGCAGTAGTCATTGGATTCATAACTACAATTATGGCACCTGTGTTCTCCCGGCCGTACGTCACAAAGGTACGATCCAAAGTTTTGACCAAATGACACACTCTGGAAAAATGATATATGCAACCGTAAATCATTTCTGCTGTAAATCCGCAATTGCAGTAACGTTTCCTGTTATTGTCTAGATAGCTGCAAATTTAGGTTATAACTCTTGTACTGTATCCGTGCTTAGCCTTAATCCGCATCCTCTAGACCCAGCCAACCGTAACCCTTTTCTTCGAGTTCTTCTGCAAGCTCTCTCCCGCCAGATTTCAATATTCGGCCTTTAGCCATAACATGTATATTGTCAAGCTTGGCCAAATAGCGCAAAATTCTGGCGTAATGAGTTATTACAACAATGGCTGCTCCTGTATTTATCAACTGATTTATTGCTTCCGCCACAGCTTTTACTGCATCTATGTCTAAACCTGAATCAGGTTCATCCAAAATGGCTATCATGGGTTTCAAAACCAACATTTGCATGACTTCTGATCGCTTCTTCTCCCCGCCAGAAAAGCCTTCGTTCAAATACCTCCCAAGAAATGCAGGATCCAATCCTACATCACCCAAATTTTTCTTCAAGTATTCGTGAAATTCCCTAACTGTTAAGAATACCTCTCTATCTTTCTGTTGTGAACCAAGGCTTTTATTTAATATGTTGTATGCGTTTCTTAAGAAATGACTATATCCTACGCCAGAAATTTCTGTAGGATATTGGAAGCCCAAGAAGATACCCTTCTTTGCCCTTTCATCAGTACTTAAACCAAGAATATCTTGTCCAGAAACCAATACATTTCCAGATGTTACGGTGTATTTTGGATGTCCCATTATCACATTTGCCAGCGTGCTTTTGCCAGATCCGTTAGGCCCCATAATAGCGTGGACCTCTCCCCTGTCCACATTTAATTCGAGGTTATTTAGAATCTCTTTACCATCGATGTTAGCAGATAAACCATGAATTTCTAAAAAAGGCATAAATCGTATTTGAGAATAATATAATATAAAGTACTACGGAGTTGCAATTACCAGTAGAATTTCAAGATTTGACGATTTCCTTTTAAATTATTAATCGAATGTTTCCTCGATTAGACACATTTGACATTGGATTGTTCGTGCAATACGTTAAAGGTGCTGCAAGATGAGCTGTTATTCGCTTCATACAAACTTTTAAACTTTGGAAATAGGAACATAAAATGCTTTAAATTGTCGTTAAAATTATTTGAAAAGAGTATTGTCAAGGGGCCTTTTTATTGGTAGATTTCAGCCATTTCATTTGGGACACAAGGCATCTATTGATTTTGCTTTAAGCCAAGTCGAAAGTCTTGTAATTGTAATCGGGAGTTCTCAAAAGAGCTTTGAAGCCCGAAACCCATTTACTTCTGGTGAAAGAATTCTCATGATAAAGGAATCTCTAAATGCAGATGTGGACCTTGATCAAAAGAGATTATTTATTATTCCTATACCGGACATAAATATCCATTCTCTGTGGACAGCACAAATAAGCAATTCTGTTCCAAAGTTTGAGTCTGTATTTACAAATGATGAATTCACTAATATGCTTTTCAAGGAAAAGGGAGTTAAAGTGATAGTACCTCCCCTTCATCGTCGTCATGAACTTTCGGGAACGGCAATTAGGAATAGAATAGTGAATGATTTAGAATGGCTAAATCTCGTTTCTCCTCAGACTGCTGTAGTAATTGACGATATTGCTGGTGTACAGCGCATAAAAAAACTCTCATTACTTGACCCGCACTTCAATGGATAATATTTCTACCTTCATCCTGAGATGCCAAGTACAAACGAGATGGATAATAACGAGCAAGATTATGATAATGGTCATTGAAGGCACATACACTATCAAAAAGAGAAATCCGTGACATTGCGGGACGTATTAGTAAGAATTGGCCAAAATCAATTATTTGTAATATAAAGAGCTTGAATGCAATCGAAACTGAAAAGACTGGTAGGCTTCTGGTTGGCGAAGGAATTACCATTGTTCAGACAAAGGATAATTTGATAGTTCCTCATTTGGTTGAAAAGGATCTCTTAAGTCATTTTCCTTATGTCATTGTTGACATGGGGGCAGTGGGGTTTATTTGCAATGGTGCTAACGTTATGAGGCCTGGGATTACACATGCCGATGGCTTTGGTGAGTCGGAAATTGTTGTGGTGAAGGATCAAGTTCACAATAAGTCATTGGCAATAGGTTATTCAAGAGTTGATGCTGGAACGATGATGAATTTGGAAAAAGGACCTGTGATTAACAATCTTCATTATGTAGGAGATATCTTCTGGAATCTAAAGAAAGAAACAAGGTTGTAGCCTACGCTATTATGATGCTACTACCGTCGGGTTGTGATTGGAATTATTAGATTTATAATTTTATGGTATCTTCCCGAATGCCTTTATCCGTTATGATTACTAAGTCGATACCATCGCCACTTGCGGAATCGCGTTGGATTGATGATTTTATTGCCTTAACAGCTAGGTTCCTTGCGACCTCTATTGAAATATCTTTTTTATATTCAGAGTCTAACACTCCAAGAGCCATTTCTGCCCCTGTTCCAACCGCAGCGTAATCATCAGGAAGAAGAGAACCCAACGGATCCAGTGTATAAATCTGGGGCGACGGATCGGTGCCTCCAACTACTACCTGAGTCAAAAGGGGGAAATATCTTCTTTCGAACATAATTACCGACATTAGCTTAGCAATAGAGTTTGTAGCAACATCGCGTCGAATTTCAAGCTTCCTAATTCTTGACAATGCCGTCACTTGTCTCACCAATACCTGCATATCAGCTACCATGCCAGCGCAAGCTGCAGCAACATTGTGTGTAATGGCAAACACCTTTTTTGTATTTTTATTCACTACAAAATTCCCGTAAGAAACTCGTTTTTCTGCTGCGAGAACAATCCCATCGCCACACGTTATACCAATTGCTGTCGCTCCAGGCATAAATTGAAAAGCCATACTTATTCAGGTTAGAAGTAAAGATAGTCAGATTTAGTCCTTTCTATCATTTCAATAAATAAGAAACTAAAGTTTGACAGAAAAATCGCCGCTCCGATTTCAATCCAATAATTGTATTATTGGTGTAATCCAGACCAATAGTGTGAATTTTACGCTAGCCGCTTCTAGACAAGCCATCGTGAATTCTAATAGCTTCTGAAATGAGTCTGTTTTGAAGCTCCAGAGCTTCCTTTCCTTCAGGATGTCTTGCTTCCGCTATCGCCTGTGCTACTATATTCATTACATGTCTGAGAAGGAACTCGTCACCCCTAGAAGATTCTGCTCTGTATGTCGGATTTGCTTTATTTACAAAAACAACATTCTCGTTTACAAAGCTATATCTTGAATCAGATTCATCTTCGTAAGGAATTACTTTGTATCCTACTTTTTTAAGTACAAACGTCTTCTTAAGAATAGGTTTTCTAATTCTGGTTGTCGTAATTTCTGTCGTCTGCTCTGCAAATGTACTTGTTTGTCCGCTTGGAATAATTCCACTAGCGGCTTGTACTTCTGCAGGCACAGTGCTAATTTCATATTTCTGGCGGGATTTTTCCAACCCAAAATCATCGCTTCCTACTGCTGATGTTCCATGACGTTTTATATCAGAATATTCGTTTTCTAAATCAATTGATTCCTTGATTGATGGAACTTCTGCGGGAATAGAGGACGTATCTCCGGAACTTAAATTGGCATTGCGTGTTTCTACTATTTCATAACCTTCTATTTCCTCTTGGGATTCTAGTGTTTCAATGACCGCCTGACCCAAGACCTTGTCAAGCTGTCTATATATCTTGGATTCCTCCCGGGTAATAAGAACATCTTCATATTCAGCAAGACTAGGTATCACGGTATTTAGGACAAGAATTTTCATTTGCTTGTTGAACCTTTCGTACTCTTCATCCTCTATTATGGCTGATTTGTCAGCAAATCTGGAAGTAAGATTATCGCATCTTACATAACCAGTCACTCTGCTCAATTTTGAGTCAAATCCAAAAGAGGTTCTCAATACAATATGGTTTCCTATCATGATGGCTATTCCCCTTTCGTCATCTGATAGTGGTCTACGAGCAATAGCAATTTCGCCAGTGATTTTGCCATCGTCGAGGGTGACCGGAATTCTATGTCCTTGTATATCGGGTGCCTTGATCGATTCTGCTGACGAAAAGTCCCATTCACGGAAGCGGTCTGCTCTCTTGATACTTACCTCGAATAATGGATGTCTTAAGACAGCAAGTTTCCGGATTTCTTTTATCAATCTAGGTTCATCAATCTGTACCTTGGAACCGCTTATAGTAAGCTCCGTTCCATTCCGCTTTAGTGGTGACTCACGAAGTTCCCTTAGTTCTGAATTCCCCGTAAAGAGTTTATCAAGTGAATTAGAATCAATTAACAAACTTTTGTCAAAAGTACCTTGACGTGTTCTTATCTTCATTTTTTCGAAAGATGTCAGAAACGAAAGACGACCAGTACCATATCTTCCAGTCCTTACCCTTTTGAATTTAGGTGAAATAGTATCTATTCTCTTGTGCGGGGAGCCAAGAAGCAGAAACTTTTGAACTCCTTCTTGGTTCATTCCTGCATCGTCTTCGATGCAAACAGAATCTCCGTTCAAAATCGTGATCAAGACTTTTGTTGCATCTTCATCAAATGCATTTTCCACTAATTCTTTTACTACTTCCGCGGGAGAAACCCATGTCTTAGTAGCAAACTCCTTAAAAAAGGAAGGATGAACCTTTAATGCTGTACCCATCTATAAGATGGAACATTATGTTCTCACCTTTATTTATTACTGGCAAAAATACAGTTGATTTGTATAAAGATACACCCACTTTGCTTATGACATTCATCTTTGTTTTGCTTTGTTCTTGACAACATTTCCAAACTACTCTTCCTGTTTTTTTAGTCGAGATGCCCAAGCCCATAATTGGCGAAATTGTTAATAGCCCATCATTTTCCTGTATCGATAACGGATGAAAAACTTTTATATATATTTTTATTATATGCAAATCAGCTTTAAGTAGCTATCCTTGCGGAATCACAATATTTTGATAGCCCCAATACTAATTAATTCTTGGCTTAGGCCATACATCATTTGTGGTTTTGGAGAAGAGGTCAACCATATCATTACTGCAGGGACCGAAGCACACACGATTATGGTGAGGATTATCAACCAAACTGCAGTCATCTTTTCGGCCATATTCTACATCGATTCCTCTAGCTATATAAATTTTTGAAATTTCTATATGACTTGTTTGACGAAATTGATTTCGATAGCTATTTTCATTGGCACCGTTTGGTTTCTTTAGAAATCTAATCGACCTGTAATTGTTGTAAGCACTAAGACGATTCTCGCCACCTGAGGTCAAAATACAAAGATACTGAGATTGACTAAAAGGTCTCGATTATGACTTGGTAATAGTCTAAAATAATTAGCAATTTCTATATCACTATGTACATAGATGATAATAAGAATATAAGTGACCGGTATCGCTTCAAATTCTTACCTAATGAGATTACTTGAATACCAAGGGAAGCAATTATTTTCAGAATATGGCATACCTGTCCCCGTTTCTCAGCTGGCGTTGGATGAGCAAGAAGCACTAGAGGCATCAAAGAAAATAGGATTTCCTCTTATGCTTAAGTCACAACTGACGGTTGGAGGACGCGGCAAGGCTGGAGCCATCGTAAAGTGTTCTAACGAATCAGAATTTATTACGAAATTTAACGAACTGTTGCATAAAGATGTAAAAGGTGAATTACCTAAAGGAATTTTGGTAGAGGGAATGATAAACATTGCGAAAGAACTCTACGTGTCACTATTTCTCAATAGAGGAAAGAGATGTTTTACATTGATAAGTTCCAACGAGGGTGGAGTAAATATTGAATCTGTAGATAGTAAAATCATTATTGATTTGCCCCACACTGGATTATCAAAAGAACTTGTTCAAGATCTCGCCACGAGATTAGGTTTAGAAGCAAAACCCGCGACCTTGTTTGTAGACTTTATTCTGAAACTTTCTCACCTCGTAAAAGACAAGGAGGCTGAACTTGCTGAAATTAACCCCTTGGCAATTCTTTCTGATGGATCATGTATGGCACTAGATTCTAAGGTAATAATAGATGATAATAGTATCTTTAGGCACCCAGAGCTGAAAAAATTTCAGCAAGTATCTGAGCTTCAGGCAAGAGCTGAGGAGAGCGGTTTTTCGTTCGTGGAATTGGATGGAAACATCGCTATCATAGGAAATGGTGCAGGCTTGGTAATGTCTACTTTAGATTTAGTCAACGACAATGCTGGAAAACCCGGGGCTTTTTTAGATTTTGGTGGGAGAGCCACTACAGAGACGATATATCAAGCGTTAGAGGTCATTAGTAAGATCCCGAGGATCAAGGCTATCTTAGTAAATTTATTTGGAGGCATCGTTAGAACAGATTTAGTCGCCCAGGCCATACTCAATGCTTACAGTGATGGGATTATAGGTGTTCCAATATACGCACGTATATCAGGAGCTGAATCAGTAAAGGCGAAGGAGATGTTAGCCGGTAGTCGGGCCAAAATTTATGATAGCGTAGAAGAGGCAATATCGTCTCTCATGAGCCACGTGAGCGGGAGTTCTTCATGAATGACTGGGAAATTCGACATTTTTGAACTACTAATAGGTGATCCGGGAGAGAGGGATTATGAGAAAAAGCCCGTAATAATTCAAGGAATTACAGGAAACTTTGGATCCGCTCACGCGCGATTAATGAAGGCATACGGAACTAATGTTGTTGCAGGGATAACGCCTGGAAAAGGTGGACAAGATTTCGAAGGGATACCCGTCTATAACTCTGTTCAGGAAGCCTGCAAGAATGTGGATGCAAAAATATCGGGAATATTTGTTCCCGCTCCTTTCTTTTTGAAAGCCGCAAAGGAGGCACTCGATAACGGAATAAAACTGTTGGTAGCTATTCCCGAACATGTCCCAGTGCGGGACGCAATTGATGTCGTGGAATATGCAAAATCTAAGAATGCCAGAATAATTGGGCCAAACACACCAGGGGTCATAGTTCCTGAAATAACGAAAATTGGAATAATGCCCCATCAGCCCTTTAAACCTGGGACGACTGCCGTTTTTTCAAGGAGCGGGACTCTAATGTATGAAGTGTCCTTTCACTTGAGTAAAGCTGGGATAGGTCAGAGAATTGCCCTTGGCATAGGAGGTGATCCTATAAACGGAACGAACTTGATAGAGGCATTCGAATTGATAAGACATAGAGATGATGTCGAATCAGTTGTTATAGTTGGTGAGATAGGCGGAGATGCGGAAGAGCAGCTTGCAGAATACATAATGAAGATCAACTTCACAAAACCTGTTGTCGGCTATATAGCAGGTCGATCTGCGCCAAAAGAAAAAACGATGGGTCATGCGGGGGCGATAATTTACGGTAATTACGGTTCAGCCGAGTCAAAAATATCAAGTTTTACCAACGCAAATGTTCCTGTAGCAAAAAGGCCGGCTGAAATACCTGAACTGTTGTTAAGAAAAATGAAAAAATAAACTTGATACGATTTTTTTAAGCCTACGAGGAATTTAGAACTAGGCAATAATTTATCTGAGTTTTAATTCCTTTTGAATTGATTTTTTTATTACCGTCAGATTATTCAAAGCAAAGTAAATGGTATCTGTCATTTCATCTTTGTCTAAGTGGTGGCCATTTCTTTCGAAGTATCCCTCACTATAACTGCCAAGTAGCCATCCAACAGAAATTCCTAATGCAGAATCTACTATTTCCCCGTCAGTCTTCGAAACAATTTTCTCTGCGAGCATTATTGCAAACCCAATATTCTTTGTTATTTCTTTAATTCGTGATTCCAAATCCCTCCTTTCTAGATTTTTAACACTCAATATGAGATCATTATCAAATTGAGGTACCATAATTTGCGTGTTTTTCTGACAATCGTTTCTTTATTGGCATTTCGGATTGGAATAGCATTTCAATCGAACAATCCATCTGGGCAAAGGATATTTGGTTTGAATGTTAGCTAATTGGACATGAATGATCCCAAATTGCACCGATACATGGCATATTTGAAGAATGAAGGATTTGGTCCAAAAGATGCACGCTTGTTACTTTCAAACGCTAGGCAAATTGTGGAAAAATATGATATACTAATCAGAGATGTTCGTGTCTCAAATCGATTCATAGAATTTGATATTAGCTTGGGAAATATTGAAGACCTTGAAAAAATTAGATCTATATTTTCGTTCATTGGCCAATATATTGATAGATACAAGGTTGTCGAGAAGGATCTAAAGATTGAGGAATCTCTGATACTGGCCAAGAAATTATTCAATGAAGAAAAGTACTGGATTACACACGAAGTACTAGAAGGTGTTTGGAAAAAAGCCTATGGGGACGAGAAAGATTTACTAAATGGACTCATTCTTGTTGCTGCTGCATTCGTACATTATCAAAAAAACGAAAAAGATATTGCTCTCTCTATTATGAGAAGAGCGCTAAAGAAGTTAACGACAGTAAATGAAAAATATTTTGGAATAGATGTAGTCTCCATTAAATCCCAGGTGTCAGAAATGGTAAAATCTTCCACTATTAGGAATTTTACAATTTAGAGATTGTCGCCTGGTGTGGCATAGCGTTTCTTCAGTTACGCTTGACAAGGTGTTCCTCTCTTTATGTCTTCCAAGGAACTCAAATCATCTAATCATTTTTCGAATAATCAACTCATTCGTTTAACCTGCAAAACTAGAATCATTTCCGGGTCTTTCTTAAAACCATCGCAGCTGCTATCAGAATCCCAAGGATAGAAACCAAAATAAGAAATGTCGTTTCGTCTCGTACCGCTCCCTTTGGTAAGATCGATCCAATCAGGTTCAACAGAATCCCATTCACGAATATCGGATCCCTTGATATATGGCGGCCTTTAAATAGCTTCTAAGGTTCTTGAACTAGAAGGTAAGGAATAAAGATATCGTTCTAGAAGATCTCCTAGTTTTGTCTAATGAAGTAATTGCGTTAAGTGAAAGAGCCAAAATTGGACTAGAGATACATCAGCAACTTGCAACACATCAAAAGCTGTTTTGCTCATGCCCAATGGGGAAATCAGCTGGTCTTAATTACGCATTCGATAGAAAATTGAGACCAACGTACAGTGAAGTGGGAACGTTAGATCCAGCAGCAATTTTTGAATCGAAAAAAAAGAGAGCTATAAAATACCTTGCACCATTGGATTCAACATGCCTTATAGAAGCAGATGAGGAACCACCTTACACAGTAAATGACCAAGCACTGGAAATAGCTCTGATAATATCTTTGGCGTTGAACTCTTCTATTGAAGATGAATTTCACGTAATGAGAAAAATTGTTATCGATGGCTCTAATACTTCGGGCTTTCAGAGGACTATTCTAATTGCAAGAGGCGGATATCTAAAAGTTAACGGCCAAAGCGTTGGTGTACAGAGCATTAGCTTGGAAGAAGACGCAGCTAGAATAATTGGTGGCGACGCAAATCTCCGCAGTTATTCTTTGGACAGACTCGGAACCCCCCTGGTTGAAATAGCGCTAGAACCGATAGCGAGCTCTGCAAGAACTGTTACAGATGTAGCACTATCTCTTGGAAGGTTACTAAGATCAACTAAAAGAGTCACCAGAGGAATAGGAAGCATTAGGCAAGATGTCAACATTTCACTCGATAACGGTCCTGTTGTTGAAGTAAAGGGAGTACAAAAACTCATTCAGCTAGACGAGGTAATTCAAAATGAACTAATTCGTCAGGACGGATTAATTCGTATTGCAAGAAGGATCCAGGAAAGGACGACAGAAAATCCATCGCGGCTTGTGTATAGAACGAAAGATCTTACGGCCATCTTAAGTTCATCTCCCTCTATGGTAGTAAAGCGCATTCTTGAAAATAAAAATAACAGAGTTATTGCCCTATGTATTAGCGATTTTAGAGGGCTTCTTGGTTTTGAACCTTATCCCGGGATAAGACTGGGAAAACAACTAAGTGAGCTTGTAAGATTTTTTGGCCTTGGAGGAATCTTCCATTCTGACGAGCTTCCTAATTACGGTATCAATGCTCAAGATGTATCCAACATTTCATCAGCACTAGAAATGAACCCCAAAGATGCATTTATCCTAATAGGTGGTCCGTCCGAAGTATTGCCACTAGCAGTTAGGGAAGTGTATGACAGGCTGATCAAGGCATTCTCTGGAGTTGTTCCGGAAACACGTTCAGTTGCTAATGATGGTTCTACAGTTTTCATAAGGCCTAGGCCAGGTTCAGCTAGAATGTACCCTGAAACGGACATACCATATCTGTCAATTCACGAATCAAAAATAAGAGACCTGAAACACAAAATTCCAAGACCATGGAACGAAATCATTTCAACTCTTTCTAAAGAATACACCATAAATAGAAAGTTAGCTGAACAGATCTATGATTCCGATTATCTTCCTCTTTTTGAGGAGATAGCCTCCCTTACTGACATCTCGCCTAGTTTTGTAGTCTCAAAATTAACAGAAGACTTCGTTAATTTTGAAAGACAGGGTTACGATCTAAATGTACTAGAAAATGATATGATCAAAGACGCATTTGTTAGATTGAGTCGGTCTCAAATTGCAAAAGAATCATTACCATTAATATTCGAAATGATCTTGAAAAAAGAAGCATCAAATATAGACAACTCCATAGCCTCATTGGGCATCAAACAGCTAAGCATGAATGATATGAAAGCGATAGTTGACAAAGTTATAAAAGACAACGAGCAAATTGTTAGAGACAAACATAATGCATCCCTAGGACTTCTAATGGGGCGATGCATGGCTCTTTTAAGAGGTAAAGTAGATGGTGAAAAAGTAAACAAGTTGTTAAGAGAACGATTAGAATTTTTCCTAAGGGAGTCAGTAAACATAAATTGAATCATTCATTAACACATCCGACTCCAGCGGTGTGATTGACTTAAATAATTTTTTCATAAATGCGATGGCACGCAGTAAATGGTCAATGGCGCATTCGTTAGATTATCCTGGTTTCACTATTCAACAAAACTACGAATAATTATATTCTTTTGACTTGTATTTCCTTAGTATTACCATGATTGACCCTACAATTGCTGTTCCTGTGCCAGCAACAAGCATAATTACCCCTATCATGATCAAATAGATTTCAAAATTTTTTGGGTCTCCATTATTATAAAAGAGAACGCTACTCGCAAATAAAACGTCGATACTAGTTAACGTTGTATTCAAGTTTGTAATGGTTGCTGTGTAATTTCCATCAACTGTTGGAATAAAATTAATATAGAATTTATTTGAAAAATTTTGATTGACCACAAGAACGTTGCGCGGATTTATTATTTTTGCATTCAGCGCAGTGTCCACCGGTTCATTCAAGATATAAAGCGAAATATTCTTCCTCTTCTGAACATCCATAAGTACAATATCGCTATGTTGATTTTGGGAGATTTTTCCATTATATCTGGCATTTACAGTGTGTAGAGGGTCAGGCACAAAATATGAAGAGATCGCAAGAATAACAACCCCACTGAAGAGCATAACAAGGCCAATTACTAATAAAATGTAATTCAAGTGCAGTATGATTCCATTTGGAACAGTTGATAAGTATTGCTCTTTGAAGTAATGAACCCGGCAGTTTGAATTGGATAAGAAAGCGTGATGATATGATACCATAAGAAAATTAAATCTAATTTTTAGACGGGAATGTCGATAATACATTATATAATAATGTATGTCAGTTCGTAGTCAAAATTCTGGTCTGTGAAATCCTCATCCGACATCCGACATCTTCCTGAGAGATAAAATTGGACTTAGCATTACGAGTTTCCATGTCCCTTCTCGTTTCCACAAGTATGAGAGGGATTGCCTGGATTTTCCTTCGAAGTTACACGTAAGTATTCAATTCATTTCCTCTTCCATTTTAAACAGCAACGCAAACCAAAAACTAGAAATAACATATTGAACGAGAAAATCTACTAGTGGGAGTCAGTTGCTTTTTGATCCCAAGATAATCTGGTATTCATAATTCATATTCATTACGATTCTCCTCATCATTCTTAGATCCAACCAGATAGACAAACACATCATCC
>JAKEIK010000291.1 GCA_022545895.1 Nitrososphaeraceae archaeon
CCTCCAATACCAAGTGAAGTAGTCTTGCCACTTATCTGGATACGCCGTATTCAATAATCACGGAGGAATAATTGATGCAATAATTGTGGGAATTATTGCTGGGCTAGGGTCTACTGTCGGAGCAACTGTGATTTATCTTTTTATCAGAAAGTTAGGAAGAAATGCCGTAATCAAGTATGGCAAATACATATTTCTCGACAATAAGAAACTTGCTAAAATTGAGGAATGGTTTGCCAGACATGGAACTAAAGCCGTATTCCTGTGCAGAATGGCACCGGGGATGAGAGAGTTGATATCAATTCCTGCAGGCTTAAGTAGCATGAATTTCCTAAAATTTATTGTATTTACCTTTGCAGGCTCACTAATTTGGAGCATAAGCCTAACAGTTGTAGGATATACATTTGGAAAAACAACTCAGAAATGGATTGAAAGCTCTTCGTATATTTTCAATTACATCGCAATCATAATAATTATTGGAATATTCGGATATATAGTATATCGGTTTGTAAAATCTAGATGAAAAGAGATAGTTATTCGGGAATTATTTCATTCTGAATGTAAGCATTGATCAATAGAATAGAATTTGTATTTTTTCTTGGCTGAAAATATTCAAATTTACACGTAACTGTAATCGGTAACAACTTTGAATGTCTGGCTGATAATCTAATTACTTAAGTGTGTCTAATTAAAAGAAGCGCCTGCAGAGATTAAATCATGCATGAAAATATTGATAATTTATTTGATTTCAAAATATATTTCGAAATTGTAGAATAGATTCAATGGGTTACCTTTAATGTCTAAAATGACTTAACCCTCCAAATTAAGCATATTTTTTGCTTAAAAGCCATACAAAATTCCATTGATGCAAACTCACATTTATCTCTGGTTGTCATCATTACAGCCTTCATGGTATCGGAAGCACTTTGATCTTTAAAGTTTTATATATCGTGACGTTTACTACATGATTATGACCACCGATGAAAAACAATATAGATGTGCTCAGTGCGGTGTATCCTTTAAATCGGCGGAAGAAGCGAAAGCACATCTTCTCCAACACTAATAGTTGATACCACTGAAGGTAATTTGTAAACCAAATTGCAAATCATGTGCTTTTCTTGGCTTACAAATAATAATAACAAACTACAGCTACGTCTTTGTGTGCTTAGTCGTACTGACCCTCGTCAGAATATAAAAAATAAAAAGATTATGACAACTACAACTAACTAACGTATTACTTTGCCCTTACTCCTTCCTTAATTTCTCCGCTTACATTTCCAAGAACTGTTGCAGTACCGCTAATGATTTTTTAGCAACTTCACCTGTTTGGTTCAATAGTGATTCACCAGTATTTGATGCATCCTTTCCTAATTCTGTCGAGGTTTGATCTGCCGAGTTTATAGCACTACCTACTGCACTACTTGCATTCTGCCCCATTTCAAACATCGTTGCATTAGCTGAAGCAACGGCGTTTTTTAAGGCACCAGATGC
Organism: Nitrososphaeraceae archaeon; assembly: GCA_022545895.1. GTDB lineage: Archaea > Thermoproteota > Nitrososphaeria > Nitrososphaerales > Nitrososphaeraceae > TA-21. Next base: position 1,489 of record JAKEIK010000291.1, read on the forward strand.
ATTCTTTCCTATTTCAGAGGCAGCTGGTTTACCGATACACTGGCATTTTTAACGGCATTAGAAGCACTCTCAGTTAAATTTTGTGCCATTATGGTTCTTGTGCCAGCTGTTGCAAACAATACGATCGAAAGTACTATTCCAATAATGAAGTATTCATTTTTCAGAGAAAAATCATCAGAATTAGGTTTTAAACTTCATGTCAGCGGATTACAGATCTTTTTCAGATCCCATTAATTCTAGGCCGATAAAGAACACGAAAATTCAAACTGAGTTTATCCTAAAAAAAGCAGCATGAAGGGTTTAGATTTTTGTTCTACCTGTTGTCATCTTCTTCAATATTGATTTGATAGTATCGTCTTCTATCAGTGAGTCAACTAATTTGTCCATTTCCTCGTTCGTCTGAGCTCCAGATAATTCGACTGCATCTATTGTTCTAAGTTTCATGTAAACGTTCGTTGCGACGTCGAGGGTTGTAATTACATTAAAAACTACGTTCCCTAATAGTGTAGGTTGCTTAGTGTTACCTTCCCCCATTCGTAAAAGCCCAACGATTTCAAGTTTTGAAATTATGCTGTAAGATTTTTTTCTCGCTATTTTCATTTTCGCTATAATCTACCTGGGGCTAGCCACTTACAAGTCTTAGAATTGAAATTGATATTTTGTCAGAAATTATATCAAATAACTGCTTGTCAGGATGTTCTCCTTTTCTTTCTTTTTTACCATTTTTTGAAGTACGCCTCACGAAATCTTCATTCCGCCTCGAGCAGAAGTGATGATAACACTTGTTAAGCTCAATGTTTAAGAAATCATAATCGCACATTATTTCTCTTATGTGTAGATTACAATATGTTATAGTCAAGACTCTCCGATCATATCTCATGGAACTAATAGGAATGATTTCATGGTCAGGACTGGCATTTGTAACAGTCATTGGAGTATTCATAGCAATCGGTTGGAAACTTAAGGGAGGCGACAAGATAGTTCTCAGGACACGTATTCGAGGAGCGGAGGAGCCCAGTGGCTTATAGTGATGCCACTGACGCTCTACAACAGTTGCTTCAACTTCGAAGTAATGGAGGGAGCATAACCTCATTTGCTCGGAGAGTTTCTACTATAACAAATGGATTACCTTACTATTTTGTTGAAGTTACATCTCAGAACGGAAGCCAGTACGCAATTCAAGCCTATGGAGATGAGGCAACAGAACTATATGATGAGATTATGAGGATTACCGGAAACCTCCCCATGTTGGGTACTCATACCAAGAAAATGTGATTTAGGAAGACTATTTGGATAAAATCCAAAAATATCCAGTGATACTTGAAATCCCAAGATAGACGACACAAGAACTGTCAGAGCAGTTATAGGTCAGATTATTAGATTGTGCTTACTAAAAACATTCAAAACCTACTTACCGTCAATATACGCAGCATTTATGGCATAATGCACATTATCAGACACGATAACTCTATCGTCCAAACCAACCTTGTCTTTTGAAATACCAGAGCATAATCACCCATGGCAATATAGCCGCTGTTACCAGAAGAACGAATGAGGTGAATGGTTCAAACCTCACACGTAAGGGGGTTTGATAATTGGATAGAAAGGTTGAAGCCGGCTATTCCTGCGCCGCCAAATGTAGATTCAAGGATAAACCCCAGCAAAGAACAACTAGCGCATGCACTTGAGAGCACACTTACGGTCGAACTTGAGAAAAAGGACGCAAGATTCATTTTCAAAAACTGAAAGGCCGATAACAAATAGTCCGTTTGGTAAAAAATCTTGTGGTAGTCTAGAGGCAATACCTCATAAATTAGTACTGGTTCAGTTATTAACTTGGATAAGAAATGAAGTAACTTTTCTTATTTTGATTTTCTGCACTCCTCCTATATACGTTATTGTGCCACTAAAATGGAAGTTTGAAAAGCATATTCAAGCTAATTACACTTGTAATCGTTTTGCCTATTTCTATGTCAACAGGTGTTTGGACATTTAACCTTGCTTTTGCAAAAAATAAAGATATGCAATTTGAAATTTCTGATTGTCCAGTACAAAGGACTGCTACCACCGAGAAGAGTGGTCCTTGTCCAGAGATGGGGATGGGAACCAAACTGGATAACAGCTTTGATAACAACATGGATAAGAATTCAGAGCCTACGCCGATTCACTCTAGCTTAGCTGATAGCTTAGAACAAGTCGATCCATTTGGACCTATTTCAAAATAAGGAGTGTGGCAATTCGTGAAAACTCCTATAAATATCACTGCGTTGTCAACCTTAATAGCATGCATGTCCCTAGTGACCACTATATTTGCAATTGTTAGTGAAGAAAAAGTATTTGCTGCAGACTCGTTCACCATTGATTCTCAGACAAACACACAAGATGTGAAAGGCCCAATCAAATTCAAGGTGATAACCTCTGCCAATGGTGAAACTACAGCGAAAAAGACAAGTACTATATCTGAACCCAATTTGGGAACAATAGACATTCCGTTTCACTTCAAGAAAGTAAATGATATAGTCACTATCGGCTTTCATGATGAGTATTTTGTGTGTGGATACATACTTGACGCTAAAACGGGTCTGACGACGTCCTATGCCTGTAATGAAGGGGATCTTCAAAGTCCAGATGTAACAAACGCAGCCAGTTTGAGTTCATTTTTAACTGTCGCTGATGGAAAAGATTCGAAGGCAAATGATGTCAAACTCAATATTTTGGTACCATATTATGATAAACTAGACGGGCAAAAAATTAAGGTAGTGGCAATGATTAAAGGTGAATTTCAATCTAAGATAATAGATGAAGACCGGACAAAAGCTAACATAATCGACCCGGAGGGTACGAATGGCAAAAGAATAAGTGTTATGTTTACTTTTGACAGAAATACAGACATTGGTAAAATACAACTAGGTGACGAATTTTTTGCTTGTGTTTCGGCTAATGCGCTCAATCCACCATCAGGAACAGCATGTGAACATAGGCATGTTAAGAGTTTCGATGAACCAAATGTTCTGGCCACTGGCCATATAAGATAAGACATCAATCTGTCAAAAAAATTAATTATTAACTATGATCCAAAATATTGGGTAAGGCAGTAGAGATTCCCTTAACTTCCAAACTAACATTAGCATGAGTAGTATCTAGCTAGATTCAATTGTTTCTATTGCG
>JAKEIK010000292.1 GCA_022545895.1 Nitrososphaeraceae archaeon
AACAACCACTTATACTATTACTAAGTTACAATACAAATAAGAGTTTCACATAAATAGTTAATTTTCAAGGCGTATAATGAATGCAACGAACAACAATGTCATACATGGTAGCAACAATATTGACACTGGCAGCAGTAAGTGGAATATCGATGCAATCTTCAGTACAAATGGCACACGCTCAGCTAGCAAGTCCAGCATGTGGACAGGTTGTCAAGGGTAATGTCACTCTGACAGCAAATCTAAACTGTCCTGGTGATGGTCTCATAGTCGGTGGAGATAATACTAGAATCGATCTCAACGGTTACTCAATAACCGGTCCAGGCCCTGATAGCTCCAAAGTTGGAATAGTAGTACCAAATTCTGATCTAGTTACAGTTGTAGGACCAGGAACAGTACGTAACTTCCAAGCTGGCATATTAGTAACTGGATCTGATGGAACAAATGTGAAGAGAGTGACCTTCGATGGAAACAAGATCGCAGTCTTTATGACAGGAACAACAAATACTGTAGTTGAACAAAACTTGATAGGTCCAAACAGCATTGGCGTAGCAGCACACTCTAGCGACATGGTAGACGTGCACGCAAACCTAATGTCAAGCAATAGTCTCGCGGGTGTAACATTTGTTAACACTGACAAATCAACAGTCTGGGCAAACAGCATTGGTGGAAGTGCAAACGGGATATTCCTTGACTCACAAAGCGGAAAGAATTCGATGAAATTCAATAACGTCTTAGGCAACACCTTGGATATCAATAATGCAGATGGACTGGCACTGAACATCAACGATAATGAGTTCCTAAAGAACAACTGCAATACTAGCAATCCTGTGGGCACATGCGTCGGTACTTAAGCAACCAATAAGAAAACTAATTGAAGAACATCCCTACAAACTGAGTGCGGAAACCTCCATTTTTTTATTCTTTTTTTAACTCATCAAAATCCTTCGTTATAATAGACACTTTATTTATCATTTGCTACCAATTTCTATCTAAGGAGCTATATTTAGCAAGTTCTTGCACAAATCTGATACAATGTCCTCCTATTGTTACAACCACTATTACTTTTGTCAATAACCATAGGCAGAAATTTATATATCATAGATAGGTACCGATAAATCAATGATAAAACAAAGAACGGGGCTGACTATTATTTCCTTTGGAGTTAGTCTTATCCTGTTAACTTTGATCTCCCTCAATTTATCTGGATCAAGTGAAGCATATGCTCAGGCAACAAATATGACCCAAAGTACAAATGTCAGTGATTCCATTCAGTCTCAAAACGATAATAGATCTCTAATTGGTAGTGTAATTAACATAACCAATCATACTAATCCTATTGGAGCAGCGATTCAACAGATGATACAGGCAACTTCAACTTCAAACACAACCTCAACTTCAAACACAACCTCAACTTCAAACACAACTAATAGTACTTCCTAACTCTACACTTAATTTGGATTAGTTTTCTAGCTTAGTGAATTCGAAAAGTGTCATCAAGATGTTCTGAGGTACGTTTCATCGCTGCTGTGAGGACGTACCGAAAAAATGTCAATCAGTTATTTCTTGTGTTGCGTTATATCTAGCTGCTATCCTGTATCGAATGTATTTATCCTCAGGTGAGAATCTCGGAGGATGGGCGTCATGCGTTTGATTTCCACAATGCTTGCATATTTCGGATATAGAATAACCTGAGCAGTAATCACACTTTCTTAGTAGTCTTTTCAACTTCAACCATCTCTACGCTTCTTCGAATCTTCACGAGTATATCGAAATGTTCCACCTTTCTTTTCAATCTGCGTAGATATTTTTTCAATTGAATTATTCATATTCTTCTCTGCTATCTTAAAATTCTCTGCCCTTGAAATAATTCTGTATTTCGGGGCTGCCACATATGTAATAGCGATACTTGCATTGCTTCTTTCTGACTTTGCAGAAGAAAGTATATCTCTAATCATTTCTACCCCATTCGACGCTCGCAATGTCACTTCAAGTGAGCCTCTAACCTCCACTTCAGGGATCTGGATTTTTTTGCTTTCTTCCTCGATCGAGGATTTAGTGTCTTCAGGGATGTCTATTGACTTGATTGCTTCCATCCCCTTTCTAGCAACCACTTCAAACATGTCGTACACGTAGTCAAACTTTTGCAAAATCTTGTCTTCCAATTCCAGAATTTGCTCGTCATTCAGGTTGTTTTTCTTTTTGATAATCTCCATAAACGCAGAGGCTTTTTCTCCTTTCTTGACCTCAATTAACTTGGATTTCCTCTCTTCTCCAGACACCTGTTTTAAGGAAAGGTCTACTTCTACTCTGCCCCGGTGAACTCTAATAACCTTTAAAACTGTCTTCTGTTTTGGCTTTATATAACGCTCGATATTTCGAATCCATCCAGTTGCTATCTCCGATATGTGTAAGAACGCCGTCATGTTGTTATATTCATCTAGAGATACGTAGGCACCATGGCCTGTGACTTCTTTAATTGTAGCAATAACAAGTTCTCCTTCCTCGGGAAGTTCTGCAATCTCTGTTACCATGTGCAGGTTTTACCCTGTCATTGAGATACTTTAACGTTGCTCCTATTGAAATTGCCAATCATAACTTTATTGATTTGGAAATAATTCAAGCACCAAAAACAAAAAGCATTGAAAATAAGAATTAGAAATCAATTCCTTTCTCTGCCTTTATCCCAAGTTTATACGGGTGTTTCACTTCCCTCATTTCAGTTACTAAGTCTGCCAAGTCAATAATTTCCTGTGGTGCATAATTTCCAGTTAGTACTAATGTCATGCCTTTTGGCCTACGCTTTAGGATGTCCAGCATTTCTGACACAGAAATCAATCCTATCTTAGCAGCATAATTTATTTCATCTAATATGAGAATATCATACTTCTTTTCAGACATTTTCTTCCTGATTAGATCTAGAGCAACTCTTGCTGCATTCTTATGATCCTGTATGTGATGATCATCATCTATTATTCCAACAAAGCCTTTCCCAGCTGCCACGAGATCAAATTCGGGTTCTAATCTTCTTGCACTAGTCAATTCGCCGTAATACCATTCTCCCTTAATGAATTGAATCATTCCAACTTTCATTCCATGTCCTACAGCGCGCAATACTATGCCTAATGCCGCCGTTGTCTTTCCTTTTCCATTGCCAGTATAGACTATAACAAGACCCTTCTTAGTACTCATCTGCCTCATTTTCATAGTTGATGAGATATAATTTAATATCATTTCTTATCATGTAATATGATTTAGTAAAGAATGCGTTCAAAAAATAGGAGTCGGCAAGTAGAAAACGTTGTAAGAATAATTATAAGTGTAAACGATACCAAATGCAAGGAGATATTTGTCGGGAGATGTTGAGCACCACGACTTACTGTAGAGGTACTTTTATTCATTGTAATACTAAATCTGTGTTCACACCTGAAACTGAAATTGAAGGGTTGGTAGTACAGACATGAAAGAGTTTAACAATGCAGTGGCAGATGTCGTTGGCGAACTATGTAAGATTCTCTTGCCAATAAAAGATGAATATTATGTTGGAGCCGGAAAAGAAATAGCTATATGCACTCTGTCAAGCCTTGACCTTCTTACACAAATATCCGAGGATCAATACTTGATGGAAAAGATCGCGATGGTTGGTCGACTACTCTCTGAAAACAAAGGAATCGATGCGATTATAAAGTATTCAGCTCGCAACCATTACTTAAAGCATATCGTAGTTTGCGGAGTAGACACAAGAGGTCATTTAGCAGGACATGCTCTATTGTCATTGTATCGAAACGGGATAGACTTTCAAGGAAGAATTTTGAATTCAAATAGTCCTAGACCTCAGATCACAATTTCCAGTACCGATGTAGAAAATTTTCGAAAAAGAGTACATATCTATGAGCTCTTCGGGGTTACTGATTTAGACACTATAAAAGAGCATGTTGACAAAATTCAATAATTATTCTTTTTTCGCTCCTTGTTAACAATGTTTTTACGTGAATAGTAACTTAAAATATCGTCAGATGTCATACCAAGTTCGACGGATGCCTGTAACACAAAATGCCATATGTCAATTAATTCTTCTTTAGCATTCTCTGTATCGAATCCAACTGGTTTTTTCCACCATTTCCAATTTGTTAATCTTTGAAGTTCAATAGCTTCATGAATGATGGCTGTAGAAAGTAACTCAATCCGCTCTTGAACCATTGAAGGGTATCGATCAGTAATCAATTCTAGTGATAATTCTCTTTGCATTTCGAGAAGTGTATCCAGCTTATCCATCTTTACACAAAAAAGAAAGAAACTATTACACTTTGCGGCAGATTCCCATCAAGAAAAAACAAAGAAGAGATAGAGTCATCCCCCTATCGCTACAGTCCAGCTAAATTCGACGTTTGATATGGAGGGTCTCTATCAGTTTAACGGATATTTGCTGGTTATCTATATTATTCAATATTATGTTAATAAACTTTTCCATTGGTATAAAGATTTTATTATTATTACAAGAGACTGCAATATTTGAACAAATATGTGCTCAAAAATATAATCTTTATAATTGGCTTATATTCTACTGGAACACCCGTTCAACAACTAGATTCCATTTCAGTAAGGGAAACGTTCTCGTCATTGAAGCGGAGAATGTAATGATCCATTCCTAATTTCAGAATCATGATTTTTCAGTCAAGATATTGTTTCCTAAGTCGTGTACTTTGGTAACGCACTTTAACCTAAGGACAGGTTATTTTTGTTCAGAATCAAACAGAAAGTCTTGCGTAATCCTGAGGTAAGATAATGCATCGTTAGCTGGTTTTATCAATTGAGCACAGAATGTTGAATTGTCTGTATTCACTCTATCTAATTTCACAACAATATCAGTATATATAGAAAGGCTTCTACCAAACACCTCATCTTCATGTGAAAGGTATCTACTCTGAAGAGCTACTATCTCTGGATTTTGATCATCAGTGTGATAATTTTTAGCCTTACGGGAAACAGAAGGGTTAGTTATAAGTATAGCAACATCGGTATTAATTGCAATTCGCGCGAGCTCTCTCAAATGATACATAAGTGACACATGTTTTGCGATGGAATGCTCACTCGAGAATAGCGATACAAAATTGTCTATTACGATCAGCCGAGGCCGAAGCAACATTGAATTCTTTATCGCAGAACGAAGAAATCTGCTTGAAAAAATTCTAAGATTCATTATCCTTTTTAATATCTCTACAGAATCTCTCGCACTAAGAAGTTGATTCATTACTATTTCTGGTCGAAAACTACCCTGGCTGTCAATAAAAACGACCAGTGAATCGTTCGAAAGTCTTGCAAAATTTATACTAGTTGAAAATGCAATAGCATTTCTGGCATATTTGGAGTCGCCAAATATGTCTGTAATAAGTCCAGTCTTAACCCCGCCTCCTATCAGATTATCTATGGACTTCGAACCAGTAGAAATTATGACCACGTCATTGATGTACGATCTATATATAAAAAATAGGCAGCCACGGCAAATACAAGGTAACCTTTTTATTGTCGTAACATTGTTTTGATTCCAAAGTGATAAACTGAGATGTCATCTTCTTCAACTTCGCAGCAGTCAAAAAGGCCACTTACAACATTGCAGCGTTCGTTGAATCGTAAAGTTGCTGTAAGATTGAAGAACGAAATAGAATATCGTGGTAAAATGAACAATGTGGATTCATATATGAATCTGATACTTTTAGATGCGGAAGAGTTCAATGGTGCAGATGCTGTTGCAAATTATGGAAAAGTCGTGATAAGGGGAAATAATGTCCTTTTCATACGTCTGGAAAAAGAACTGTAGAATTCATATTCTTTGATTACCTATATTGGGTCAGAATAGCGTGAAATGGTAAGAAGACATCTATTTACTTCAGAAAGCGTTACTGAAGGACATCCAGACAAGATATGCGATCAAATATCAGATTCTATACTCGATGAATTATTATGCCAAGATCAGAATTCAAGAGTTGCTGTAGAGGCTATGATAACGACGGGTTTAGTCTTTGTTGCTGGAGAAGTAACTTCAAACGCAAGAATTGATATCCAACAAATCGTGCGAGACACTCTGATTGGAATCGGATATAATGGTCCAAAATATGGATTTGATGGTGCAAGTTGTGCTGTACTTACGTCGGTACACGAGCAGAGCCCTGATATCTCAAGGGGGGTTGATGGAGGTCAAGATAAGGAACAAGGTGCTGGAGATCAAGGGCTGATGTTTGGATATGCCACTAATGAAACGGCAGAACTTATGCCTTTGCCCATAACAATGGCACACAAACTATCATCAAGATTAGCGAAATTGAGAAAGGAGAAAGTATTAGATTGGATTGGTCCAGATGGAAAATCGCAAGTGTCAGTGATTTATGAGGACTCTAAACCGAAGAAACTTGACACAGTACTGGTTTCTACTCAGCATACAGCAGATATATCTACAGAGGAAGTCAAGGAGGAGGTAATATCAAAGGTTATAAAACCAATCTGCGAGGATTGGATAGACCATTCAACTAAGTTTTTGGTCAATCCCACTGGAAGGTTTGTTATAGGAGGACCAGTCGGTGATACTGGCCTGACTGGGAGAAAAATTATTGCAGATACTTATGGTGGAATGGGAAGACATGGCGGTGGCGCATTTTCAGGAAAAGATCCCTCTAAGGTAGATAGATCTGCATGCTATATGGCACGATACATTGCAAAGAATATCGTATCTGCGGGATTGGCAGACAAGTGTGAGGTACAGTTAGCCTATGCGATTGGTGTTGCCGAACCAGTGTCCATCATGGTTGATACATTTGGTACTGGAGTGTTAGAAGAAAAAATCGAACAGCAAATTCGACAGATTTTTGATGCAAAGCCCAGTGGAATTATTAGAACTTTGGACCTGAAAAGACCTATTTATAAAAGCACCGCCGCATATGGCCATTTCGGCAGAACTGAATCGTCATTCACTTGGGAGCGAACAGATGAGGCAGATACGTTTAGAAGATTGTGCAAAAATTAGAATTATTATTATAACATGCGATTTATGATACTATAATTCAGTAATTTGCAGATTATGATAAGCAGTTTCGACGTTCAATATTCTAAATATTAACGTCATCAACAAATTGCTATGGTATTGAACGAAGTTTGATATCCGATAATTCGTTGTACCAAGATCCGATTGTTGATGGGATCTGGTACATTATATCTACTCCAGATATGCCGATCTTTTCAGCACGTTAAATGTTATTTTCCAGCATTATATTATGTTCGAGAAAATTGATTTGCTTCATGGTAGCACAATACTGAGTATCTATTTTTTCAATTTAAGGCAAATTTTAACAAATATAATGATTATAAGTTCATGTGCAAGATTGACAACATTTAGGAGAAAAAGAAGAATATTAATAGTGACTTTAAGTTGTTCTTTTAGTCTTGCTTTTTACTCGATGGATACAAATTAAAACTACAACTCAAATAATTATATGATACTTTGTCTCTATTGGAGAAGGTAACTGTTATAACCGGTGCTACGCATGGCCTAGGACTGGCAATGGCCCGAGAATTTTCCCAAAGTGGATCAGTAGTAGTAATTACCTCTAGGAAGAAAAGACTTGCACAAAAGACGTGCATGCTGCTGTCAGACAAATGTCAAGGTTTAGAATTGGACATCACTGATCAATCCAGTGTGAGAAAGTTCTTACAAAGTATTCGTAAGACGTATGGAAGGGTTGATGTGCTCATAAATAACGCCGGATTCCCTTTTCGAAGAAAGATATGGTTCAAGAAGTTGCATGAAGTTTCAGACAAAGAATTAATCGACATTATCCAGGTTGATTTGGTTGGCTCATTTCGTCTGTCTAAAGAAATAATTCCATTGATGTTGAGACATGCATCAGGAGGCGTTATCATTAACATAGCTTCTACACCTTCAATATCAGGTCACATTTATGGATCTCCGTACTCTTTGGCAAAGTCTGGCGTCATTTGTTTGACAAAGCATATTGCATTAGAGTATGCTTCACAAAAAATTAGAGCATATTCACTTGTATTGGGTAACATTGCTACAGAGGCAACATATGACTCTCTTTCAGGAAAGGAAAGAGTAAAGGCAACAGAAGAAAATGCAATGAAGCGATGGGGTAAACCAGAAGAAGTTGCAAAAATAGCGGCTTGCGTTGCGAGTGACTCCTTTTCATATGCTACTGGAAACAACATCGTTATTGACGGGGGTACGATATTAAATTAGGAGAATGACGATTGTCTAACGATCTGAAAGATGTTAATGTCCCAAGACCCTACAAAAAGGGGTTACGGACAGGCTACACTACCGGAACATGTGCCGCTGCGGCTACTAAGGCTGCAATGTGCGCACTCATAAAAAAGGAAAAACTAGCCAGCATTACCGTCACATTGCCAAAAGGAGGATCAGCACCCATCAAGATCGCCTGGATTGACGATAATGATGAAAATGCAGTTACAGCAGCTGTGATTAAGGATGCTGGAGATGACCCAGATGTTACGGATGGAGCGGAAATATGCTCAACAGTTTCCATTCTTGAAAGGAGTATGGATATCGTCATTAAAGGTGGGAACGGCGTGGGTATCGTCACAAAGCCGGGTTTAGGTTTGGAAATTGGAAAAGCTGCAATTAACAAAGTCCCGATGAGCATGATTCACCAAGCAGTGACTGAAGTTAAAGGAAGCATGCAGACTAAGTTTGGCATTTCTGTGGTCATATCTGTTTCCAAAGGGGAAGAAATTGCGAAGAAAACAGATAACCCGCGACTTGGAATTCTTGGCGGGATATCCATTTTAGGTACTACCGGGATAGTACTACCATATTCTACTTCATCCTTTGCAGCATCGATCCGACAATCAATCGACGTATCGTTTGCAATGAAATCATTCTGTGTCGTACTGACGACGGGAGGTAGGAGTGAAGATTTTGCACGCGAATTATTTCACGATGACATTCCAGATCATTCATATATTCAGATAGGCGACTTCGTGGGTTATAGTGTAAGGCAATGCGCGAATAAGAAGATAAAAAAAGCAATCGTTGCAGGCTTTATTGGAAAATTAACAAAGATGGCGATGGGGATAAAGCAAACACATGTTAAGGGCTCCCATGTTGATATGGATTTCTTGGGTCATATGGCAAGTCGCTGTGGTGCAGGAGACGAAATAGTTACCAGGATAAAGACAGCGAACACCGCAAGGCATGTTAAAGAATTGATAGACAATTACGGTATACAGGGATTTTATGATTTGTTATGCAATGAAGTTCATGATCAATTATCCACATACTGCGATCATCAGGTCGCAATTGATGTGCTGATGTTTGATTTTGAAGGCAAAGTTATTGGTTCCCATTATTGTTAGAATTTTTCCCGTCCAGTTATGTTAACTTAAATTGGCAATTTAAGTTAGACCATGCCTTTTAGATACCCGTCTTTCTCCATTTTCTCTGCATGAGCTGCGATATATCTCCAGACGATATCTGCCTTTTCTGATTGGAAGTCCCAGGGTGCAATCAATACAAGATCATGCTCTCTGATCCACATTCTTCTTTTTATTTTCCCCCTAATTCTACACGTTCTTACTTTTCCATCAGTACATCTAACAATGATGTTATCGCCACCAACGAGCTTTATGACTCGTCCCAGAAGTTCTCCTTCTTGTGGCATTACCAGCTCCTTTAAAGCTGATTCACTAAGTACTTTTCTTTTACCTAAATCTAAAAACCTCAATTAAATATAGTCAAAGCAAAATAAAAATGTAGTGCCGAAATTGACCATGATTGGATGTTAGATATGCATGATATCTTATCATTTTATAATTATCATCATTTTGATTATTTTTCTTTTATTGAGAACATAATAATAATATCCACTAGAAATGATACCAATTTGATTCCTTTTTCGATCAATAATACATTTTGTAAATACGATATCTAGGATCATATTCACAAAAATCTAAAATTTCAAAATCAAACAGATCTCTCATTGGATGACATACGTGAGTTTCGATTTTAATTTTCGGTGAACATACGCGTCGCCACAAGTGCTGATCATATAAGTACCATCTTGCCTAAAGTCATCTAAGATGGGTAGGAATAATTTAAATCTGAATTATATTAGATTGTGTAGTTATGAGAGTGGGGTTAATTGGTACCGGATTAATGGGAGTTCAGATTGCTAATAGGTTGCTGGAAGTTGGTTACGACATTTATGTACACAATCGCACAAGGAGTAAAACAGCGGAAATAATTAAAAACGGTGGGAAATGGATAGACAGTCCCAAGGAACTTGGCGATAAATGTAGTTTTGCATTAGTATGTGTAACAGATGGTACTGCTTTCAAACAAGTTTGTTTGGGGAATGATGGTCTAATTCGTACTGTCAACAAAGAAGTTGTTATAGGCAACTTGAGTACCATCTCCCCAGCAGATTCAGCTGAGTGTTCAGCGATACTAAGGAAGAATGGCATACAATCTTTTCAGATACCAGTGATGGGTGGTCCAGATATCGCAAGGAAGGGTGACTTAGTCGCTATCATATCTGGCGACAAGAATAGTATTGACAAAAATATTAGGGTGATTGAAAGTATTGCGAGATCCATATTTTACGTAGGGAAAATTGATGGTGCAGCAAATTATATTAAGCTGGCGTTAAATATGAATATCGCCCTTATTGGGATTGCTCTCTCAGAATCTATATTATACATTAAGAAGGCAGGAATAGATCCTGGTATTTTTATTGAGATATTCAACTCGACGTATTTTAAAACTAGCCTGAGTGAGAAAAAGGGTCCCAGAATGGTGAATGATGATTTCGAGCCGCGCTTCCACCTTAGAAATATGTTAAAAGATCTTCAACTGCTTGTAGCTTCTATGAAACCTCTAAACGTTAGTCTGCCATTTTCAGTTCTTGCCGAACAGATGTATCAGGCCGCTAAAAATAGGGGTTACTCAGAACTAGACTACACAGCTATATTGGCATTCCTCCAAGATTTAAATGGTATGCGGCCTGATCAAATTAAACGCGGTAAATAAAATAATTTGGATAGTTTAGTTTTATATTTAAATAATTTACTAACGCGCTTGAGCGGTTGGGTAACTCTTATGGCTTAACCATGGGAATTAAAGTGTTGTATTCATAATCAACGAATATTGGGCAAGGATTCTGATAGTTTCCCGAAGAATGATTTCAAGTCACGATACATTACCGATTTTCACAATCAAGCACTAATGAATAGGTGCTCCTATTGGTACTTCACCATCTATAGTCAAAAACATAGGTTTTCCATCGGGGCATTCAGCTGCTAGTAACATGCCATTTGATGTAATAGTCCCAAGTTTCTTCGGCGCAAGGTTAGTGCAAACTACAACGACTTTGCCAATGAGTGTTTCCGGTCTGTAATACTCGGCTGCTCCAACTACCACGTCTCTTAATTCTGATCCAATGTCTACAACAGCCTTCAGGATCTTTTGTTTGTTAGGAATTTGTTCAGCAGAGACGATCCTGCCTACGCAGAGATTTAGTTTCGACATTTCTTCTATAGTTATAATTTTATTCTCACGATGCATGGATTATAATATTACATCTTAATATTGATTAAAACCCTTTCTCATTAGGGATTTTATGCCATTTGATTTAATTCCAAACCCATTTCGATGATAAGCCATGATCTATTCATGATCGTGCATTCAACTGATTGCTGAAGTGGATTCACAATGGAACAAGATTGTGGTGACACGTTGCAACGAATTAATTCAGTGCTATGCATTATTTAACCCATCTTTTTATTTTAATAGTGATTAACAAACTAAAAATGTCAAGTCCAGAACTCGGTCTTGCTGCTATGTATAGGATAATAAAGAAATCCGGTGCTGAGAGGGTTAGTGACGAAAGTGCAGAGCAGCTCCGAAAGATAATTGAAGAGATAGCTACAAAGATTGCTCGTCAAGCGGTTGACCTTAGTAATCACGCAGGTAGAAGGACTATAAAATCAGGAGATATTCAACTAGCTGCAAAAAATCTGTTAAACTGGGCAGCCTAAAAATAGACTCTAAATGCGTAAAGGAACATTCGGTTTAGAAAACGTAAAGATCTTGGTTCAGATTTTCTTATCTTTATAGTAAAGTAGATTTACTATCAATTAACGCATGTCTAAGAATGTGTTAATAGTCGGTCTTACAGGAATGCCTGGAGCAGGGAAATCCACTCTTGCTGAATCATTGTTAAAAAAAGGAATACCTGTCATAATAATGGGAGATGCTGTGCGTGAAGCTGCCAAGAGGGCAAATTTGGAAATGACAGATGCTAATCTAGGAAAATTAATGATAAAACTTCGAAGGGAGAAGGGATCCGGCGCCATTGCGTATCTTGTTCTAGATAAGATAAGGTCTATTATTGTAAGCTCGCCTCATGTCAAAGCCGTAATTGTAGATGGCATAAGGAACATTGAAGAAATGAAAGTTTTGGAATCTTTAGGGACAGTCAAGTTACTGGCAATTCACGGCTGCGCTCTAGTTCGCTTCAAACATGTCAAAGCTAGAGCAAGATCAGATGCACCTAATAAGGAGGATGATTTTTCTGAGAGGGACAGGAGGGAACTGACTGTGGGAATAAGTGAAGCAATAGCACTGGCTGATGAGTCCATATCCAACAATACAATAACCGTTGATCAGTTGGGTCAACAGGGATTGGCAATTATCAAAAAATGGTTATTGGAGAACGGGGCAGATTAAAGAAAGAGTTTAATGATCAGTCAATTGATTTGAGTGTAAGAGTTGTACCCAAATTTTCAGGTGTATGTAGCTGCAGAGACCATAATTAATCCATCAGAAGAACCAAGTAAGGTCATCAAATGTCTCATAAATACAGTAAACGGTGGTTCTCCTGAGATTAATGAAGAAGGTAATTTAGCAATGGTAAATACTGAAGGTCTTCATGCCCTGCACCATATCAGAGTTGGCGTGAAATCACGATTTTCAGCCGGAGTACTAAGAAGACTATTTGAATATAACCGTAGCAATAACAAAACCTGGTTTTTGTTGAATAAACAAGCTGCCTACTCTGGTGTTATAGCGATAGTTGAAAGTAGCGTTGAATCATCGCTGGGTCCTATTATGGTAACAATAACCAGTAGGGATCTGGATCGCGTTTTAGAGTGGTTGGTTCCAATCAATGAGAAAAAAATAAGAAATTACTACACAGAGAATCATGTAAAGGAATAAATTTTACGTTAGAATGCACTCTTCAACATATTAATAAATAAAATCTTAGTCGAAAGATGAAATCTATGTTTTTGATACTGTATATTCTTTCCACTGTTTATAATTTCCAAAGTATTCTTCTTCTATCTGTGCTATCTCTCCAGGATTTGTTGCAAGATTATAATCATCTAACGCGTTCCTGTTTAGTTCCAAAAAGGTGTGGCCCCATTTGAACTTGTTTAACATTAATTGGGCCACATCTTTAAATCCCATAATATAGTAACAACCTGATAATGCTTCTACTGTAGATAATCTTCCCAATTTAGAATAATTGATGGGATTTCCTGCGAGGAGAGAAGGGACCCTTCTAAGAATACCTTTGTTAGAGAATCTACTGATTTTTAGCACAGATTCAGCTAGATTCCACGAGCAATCTATGCCGCACATTGATGTTGCCATACTACTATCAGTCTTGCAAAGAACACAGTTGGCAAAAGGATTCAACACTATCATATCATTTGCTAAGGATTGGATAGGACAAGCCAAACCTGTCTTCACTAATCTAAGAGCTGTGCACTTCTTGGGATCATC
>JAKEIK010000293.1 GCA_022545895.1 Nitrososphaeraceae archaeon
AGGTTTATTGTCTTTCCTAGATTGTTTCCATGATCATTGATCTTTGTAAAAAATATATCAAACTGAGCAAATGTCATGTTAGTGTCAGACCAGACAACATATAGGTTGCCTCCCAGTGTAACCATCTGTGCAAGCCTAGAGATTCCCGGGGTATCACTGAGATTTATTGAATCACCAAATGTATTCCCATAGTCATTACTCTTTCTGAAGAAAATATCAGTTGCACCGGTTTTTGTCAGGTCGTCTTGCCATAAGACATAGACATCTTTTCCATCTTCGGATGAAGTAATTACAGGAATTATAGAATTATGCTCATCTATTTGTTTTTGGGTGTTCATCCCAAATGCCGGTAACAAAGAGGAGGTAATTGGAGGATGGGGATGTCCTAAAGATGGGAGATACTGATTGGTTGAGGAAACAATGCTAATCAGTGTAGGTGATCCAAACCTGATTCCACTATCGCTGCTCTTGATAAAATAGATCCCACACAAGGGATCATCGTGTACTGCGTCACAATCAGTGTATATAACATATACATTGTTCCCGTCTCTCGGTACTACGATATGAGGATCTATCGAGTCACCCGCAGATTTACTCAAGTCAATTATAGGTCCAAAGTTTCTACCATAGTCATTACTCACTCTTAAGAATACTTCAAAGTTCTTTGGGTCTTCTGGTTTGCTGCCAACCCAAACAATGTATACAGAGTTCTTATAAGAGGCGATATTTTGAAGACTCGAGCCAATAGTTCCGTTACTGATATCTACCATCTTGTCAAAGCTCCTCCCGTTATTGTGACTACCCCTGAAAAAAATGAGTGAATTGTCAGAAGAATCGTCTTCCCATGTTACGTAGACATTATTGTTAGTTGCCGAGATATCTGGAAGATTCGAGTCCCCCGTGACATTGCTCAAAATTGAGGTTTCACTAAATCTATTGCCACTATCGTTACTAGTTCTAAAGTGTATCTGCCCCCTATCATTGGACTGATCTCCTGTATCAGTCCAAACAAAATAAGTAGATCCATTCGATTGTATTATTCTTTGATTCAACGAGTGTCCAAGGCTATTACTCAAATTGGAAGCTACGTAATTGGCGTTGACAGAACCAGTTGGCGAAAAAATAACAAGATAGACCGCAAAAGCAACCAAGGAGAAAGTGGCTAATTTACTGGGACTTGGCCAGATACTGAAATGCTGATACATGAATAAGAAGACATCCTATTAGTCAAAATTCAGTTTTTGACATTTTGTTGATATATACTAGCATACCGAACATCCCTAGAATAAATGAATTGGAATTATCTCCTATTGAATTAATTTGTAAGATGATTGTGCAAATTGTCACATTGTATAGGAAAGTCATTATTTAAAAGCATAATTTACCATAACAAATTCGTTAACTACCAGCAGATATAGGTAAAAAAAGGCGTTCGAGTTTGCGATCCGTTTGTTTCGGTACGTGTAGTTTCCTATCTGCTAATTTGGCCTTGAGCTCCAAGTACTTGACTCGTTTGGTTTGCTTGTTGAGATTGTGGCGATGGAAGCTGGAAGAAAGGAACCGCGCCACTTCCAGAGGCATACGGTAACTGACCATTCCATTTGTTAATGGCCTGCCATTGTAGATATTCGGGACTTGATCTTAATTGCCCTGTGATTAATTCTATGGCCTGAGCTTCTCCACTGGCCTTTGCTATGTTTGCTCTAGCTGCCGCTTCAGCCTGGACTACATTCTGGTTAGCAATAACTCGTACTGCCCTCAGATTGTTCTGTTCGGTAAGAAATTTTTGAAATGCTACTACTTTCTGTTCTATCTGTGCCGCAAAGGATTCTGAAAACTTGAAATCGGTGATGAATACATTTTCAACGATGATATTGTTTGAAGTGAGGGTGTTTCTAATCGCCTGAGCAATAACACCCTTTGCAGTTTCTCGCTTTGTAACGAGTTCCTCTGCGTTAAATTTAGCTACACTGGCTTTGACAGCTTCTTGTATAGTAGGTGAAATGACACGATCAGCATAGTTTACACCTAATAACTGATAAACCCTATTGGCCTGCGTGGGATCAATCATATAGTTTAATGCTATAACTGTTTGAACCTCCTGTAAATCGTTAGACGCAGCTGACGCTTCGGCTTGGAACTTCTGAGTTCGAACTTCCATCTGTATTACTTGCTCGGCAAATGGAATGATGAAATGTACTCCTTCTGGAAGTACGCGATTTTCTACTGCACCAAGGTAAAGAACGACACCTCGATGTCCTGCCTCAACTATTACAACTGATTCAAACATCACGACGATAATAACGATAAATGTTATTACAACCGCAGCAATTTTACCAATATTATAACTTGGAAACCTTGACATTCTGCCATAAGACATTTTACTTTGAGGATGTTAAAGCGAGTTGCCTATATATCTTTACGCGTTTGTTCTGCGATATTGGTATTTTAACTCTATTTCTTACAAGTTATACATCCTTTCCAGGGTCAGACCATCTTTTTCCCATTACCTTTGTCCAATCTATTCTAAATGTCAAATACATTATGACCGCATAAGATATTGTGATAGCCAATCCTGCCATAAGTAATTGCGCATCGTTAATCTTTGAAATACTATCATTTAGAAAAGATCGTCCCATAAATATTACGGCAAAGACTACTAATTCGTATGCTATTAGTTTTCCAATCAAGGCCGCAATAATAAATTTCCAAAAATCATATTTTGCAAGGCCTAAATGTATGTTCACAGGAGCATCAGGAATAGGAGTTGCCGATGTTAATATGACTGCAATCCAACCAAATTTATTGATGAATTTATGTAGCGGTAACAGCCTTGTTCTAGTTTTTACGCTTAATATGTTACGTCCGTAATAACTACACCAAAAAATTAGTGCTTTTGCAGCGACTGAACCTGCGACAGCAGACAACACAAGCAGGTGTGGATTCATTTGCTCATTTAGTGCCGCTAGAGCTAACAAGGGTGCGACTGGAATTGGAATTACTGTTACGATTCCAGCTAGGAGACTGATCGCAAAAATTCCTCCGTATTCGAAATAATCTATATAAGAATAGAGATCTATTAACGCAAAATTAAGGTTTTCCATCATCTAAATAGCTTAGAATAGTTATCTTGGACGGGAATATTAATGTCTTTAATCGTGGTGAGCCTGCAATTTTCAATATTATTAATTTGCAGAGGTTAGAGAAGACAAAGAAGGTCTATAATCTGGCGCCTTTCTGATATATTAAACGTCAAAGGCAACTTTCATTTGAAAAAGTTATTATCGTCATCATGTTACTATGAACGAGTACCTGATTAAACATTATTGACTATCCGGTTGGGGAAAATAAGGAAACGAGTGGAACTAATATTGCTTCAAATTAAGTCTCATGTTAATGTAAAAGATAACAATAGAGTCAAAAGAAGGAAGTTGGGCTCCTTACGTTTTAGAAAATCCTTGGCAAACCAACTCGTTAACTCTGGCTTATGATCGAATCAAGGAGAGTCGTTGGAAACATGACTAGAAGAAATAATGGAAGTTAGAAAAGAAAATACGGTAGAAACATGGACATTATTACTGCAGAAAGCATTACTAGCGAAATTAACATTGACAGATTCTTCAATCTTGTTTTTCCAGGCCGCGATCTGCTCTCAATTAATGCACCATAAAGCTGACCTCCATCGAGTGGACCAATTGGCAATGCATTGAAAATTCCTAAATTGAAATTAATAAACCATAGCCAATAAAGCATATTCGCAACAAGTGGGAATGATGGTCCGAATAACGAAGAAGTGTATTTTGGAGCCATAAGGTCAGAGAAGGGTACTATTCCTTCGGCCATAGTTGGAGGTGGAAGCATAGGTATGGGGCTAGATATGAAAAACGTTTTATAAATTTCTAGTGCCTGTTTAGGATCTGCAGAGAGAGAACTAATTGTCACACCCAATATAGGCGTACCAGCATTAACATTGGAGGGAATAGTTACTGTTCCTGACATCGTATGACCTTCCTTATCTAGCCAGGCGATACCAATGGTCTTGCCTAAATTCGAATGTAGTGCGGTATTCAAATCTCCCACCGCATGTATCTCCTCTCCAGCGGTTTTCTGTATTGTTGCACCATTCGATATTCCAATTTCTTTTGCAAGTGAATTGTCTTTCACGCCAGTCACGGCTACACCAAAATTGGGTTCTTCTATGCCAGAAATGGGAGTAAGAGTAGATACCAAGACATATAGCATCATCAATGATACTGCAGCAAGTACTATATTGTTAAGGGGACCGGCCGTGAGAACAGCACTTTTATGTTTCAGGGAAGACTTTGCCAACTCTTCCTTTTCTATATTTACGAAAGCACCTACTGGTATTCCTAATACTGTGGCAATGCCAGTGGATTCGACTTTTATATTGTACACTCTGGCTACCACTCCATGTCCAGTCTCGTGGATGAAGACACTAACGATTAATGCTATCAGTGTATACGCAACTGGTAACATAGGGTTCAGCCCAGGTAGGAGGAGATTTCCCTGTGGACCTAAGTCTCTCGCGAATTCTCGGACTGCCACGCTTGATACAATACTTGCAATGGCCCCCCCAATCAATATTATTGCAGCAGCTGTTATAATTGGCATGAGGTATACATTTAATCTTGCATAAACCTTAGCTGGCCGTGTTTTAGCCAAACTGTCAAAGAATTTCAAACCAAACGGCGTATGTATTAGGATTAAGGGAAAGGGCTTAAATACATCGACACGAATGCCTGTAGACTTTAACAAAAGTAATTCACTATTAATTTTGTGTCAATATATATTTAAACCAATCCCGAAAATTTCGGGCATTTCTCTATATTTGCCGGTTAGATTTTCTAACCTCTGCAAATTATCTCCCGGTAACTGGTAATTTCATTTGGAGATAATTTCAGTCTCAAGTATTTTTTTGTTCTTGACGTGTCATGACCTTCATTTCCTACATGTCTATCTCTAGCGGTAGTTTCAAATTCTGTTTAGGGCTTTTCTATTTCTTCTACAAGGTGATCAGTTAATTTATCGTTCTTTACTAGGAGAGCTTAATAACAATGGGCTGTTCTAAAGATAAAACAAATTTGTCTACAAGTAATGAGAATAAGCAGTTAAGGGTTATTCAGTTAGTATTTTACGGTAGAAATGAAGTATGTTTCTTATACAGAGATTCTTCACACCTTGTATATATTGAATTCCGATGTGTAGGTTGACTTCATGAGCAAGGAATCGAATCTAGCGACGCTGCCAATTTTATTTGGAATTATCTTAACGGTTATAGCTCCCTCAGTAGGTGTTTGGACCATTAATCCTGCTTATGGCAAAGAATCAAACAATGTTAAAAATGTAAATTTTGAAGTTTTTGAGTGTACCGTAAAAGGTAACAGTACCCATGAGATGAGCGGTCCTTGTCCCGAAGTAGGCGGTGAAAGTCCAGCGGTCAACGTGGATGAGAGTCCAGAGACGAAGAGTCCAGAGACGAAGAGTCCAGAGACGAAGAGTCCAGAGACGAAGAGTCCAGAGACGAAGAGTCCAGAGACGAAGAGTCCAGAGACGAAGAGTCCAGAGACGAA
>JAKEIK010000294.1 GCA_022545895.1 Nitrososphaeraceae archaeon
GAAAGGATACCTTCAACTATGGCAAATGATAGCTGTTCTAGAACTTCATATTCTTTCGACCCGGGTTCCGCCCTAAGTACCTTTACTGCCTTTCTTAGTTCTCTCTCTCTAACCTCATCGACTCTCTTAAAAATTGAAACGACAAACGGTTCCGCTTTCATCTTCCTGAACAATGCATCAATGCGTTCCATTTCTTTGTCAATCATAGTTTCGGCATATCTAATTTCGTGTTGTCTATGTCGCATGTTCCTATCTACGATCTCAGCTATTTGGTCCATATTGACCAGCTTTACCCCGGGTATAGAAGCGACGTTGTCCTCTACTGTTCGTGGATTGGAAAGATCAAATATCATCATTCCATGTTTTCTTTGGGTCATCCCAGTTTGAACTCTATCAAAGGTCACAAGATAGTATGGAGCTGTAGTTGAAACAAATATTAGGTCAACATTGTCAAACGAAGTTAACGCAGCTTCGAATTCAATTGGTTTCCCTCCAGCTGTTTGAGCAAAAGACTTTGCACGTTCATAAGTTCTGCTAGCCACCATGAAACTAACGTGTCGTTTGGTCAAAGATTTTGCAATGAGGCTTGCACTTTCACCTGTTCCTATCACCAGTACATTTTTGTCCTGCAAATCATCAAAATAATCTTCAGCTAAGTTTACTGCTATTGAACCAATAGAAACACTGCCCTTGTTCAAGCCTGTTTGATTTCTGATTCTTGTTCCAGTTTTAATTGCGTGACTAAAGACTAAAGACAGATAAGAGCCGGCATGTTTGTTATGACGAGCAAATTCAAAAGCTCGTTTAACTTGTCCAAGAACTTGGTCTTCACCCACCACTAATGAATCTAGTCCCGACGTTAAACTCAAAAGGTGTCTGAATGCAGTATTGTCCTCACTAATTTCTATGAATTTCACTAAGGAATCGGATAGGCCAGTCACTGAAGCCCATTTTTGGAGGATTTCCTGAGGCAATTGATTCTGAATGGCAACAAACAATTCTACACGGTTACATGTTTGCACTATGACACATTCCTTAACCTTATGGTTGCCTAAGAACAAATCATTCGCCTCGTTTACATCCTTGAACGCGAATTTTTCGAGTACATGAATTGGTGCGTTCTTGTAAGTGACTCGAAGATTCACTAATTTCAAGGAATCATCGCCGTTCCCGTTCGTCATTACTTATGGATCTCCTGCCAATTCTTTATTAGCCTTCGTGTAATTTTCTTTGCTTCCTCAAGCTTTCTACTGAGTATCAAGTTCTGGATATCCCTATTCTTTAATAAAGAGTAGAGGAATAGTTTACGCTCTTTAATAGACTTTATTCTCTCTTTTGCCAAGCTCCTAGCGAAATCTTGCAAGAGTATGTTATCTAAATCAGAAGTTTTAATGATTCTATGCAAAATTCTTTCTACCCTCATCCTTATCTTTCTTGCCATGATTGGACTCTTTCCATAAGTAGAGATTGCTACTTGCAAAACACCTTCGATGTTAGTTAACGATGCATATGAAAAATCGCTTACCGCAGGATCATCGGCAGCGTAAACAAATGCTCCCATTGCCCGACCTTTTTCTAAGATCTTCCTATTTAGATCTTTGTCATCAGTGGCTGCCAGGACAATGAAAATTTTCTTGAAACTATCCATGAACGATATATCGGTCATTTTGTGTTGGATAATCTTAATTTTATCTTGTTGTCCCAGGTGTAAAAGATCCTTATTGACCCGAGTGTCAATTACGGTTATGTCACATCCTTGCCCTAGCAATCCGTGGACTTTTCGCATTCCTTCAGTCCCTCCTCCAATCACCAATACTGTCTTGGAGTCCAAATTAAGGTCTACTATCATTTTAACTACCCTGCAGATTTATGCATTTGTGAAGTTGAATTTTCTTTATTTAATCGTTCCATTATGAGTCAGTTTTATTAGATCACTTTTTCCATAGCATGAATAAATTGGAGAAGTTATCATCAATTGAGGAATTAGTTGTCTTGTCTTTAGATCTTCGCAAAGCAACTACATTGAATACGAAAATGTTCAAAGAATATGCCTGTCTCACTTGCCATTTCATGTATTGTTAATTTATTCTACACATCTACCGCGCCTAAATAATAGTGACGGACGATCCGAGAGCATTTCAGCACAAAAAACGGCAGATAGTGATGGCAATTACTTACAATATGTTTATTAGAGCCAAATAAAAAAAGAGGATTACTAAATCGAATCTAGGTAAACCGGATGTCTCCTATGAGGCTGTTAGGAGTTTAGCATTATTGTAGAAAGATTGTTTAGATGATTCAAGAGATTTAGACAGATCCAAATGCGGCAAAAAACTAATAACATTCTACTCAGGTGTATTCAAATAGTAAAACTTTTGAAAGTTTTCAGACCAGTCCGTAATCATTACATGCGAGAGACGGTCGACTTGTTGAAGTTTAAAAGATATTCTTAAATCCATTATTCCCATTACAAATGATTTCTAATTGATACACTGGATTCTGGTGTCAAATTTTAGTAATGCAGGATAAACAATGTATTCGGTTCAGCCGTCTTAGATAAACACCTCATTACCATAACTGACATTTATATATTGCGTCCAAATTCAAAGAAATCAACCAGATTGAGCAATTTATTCCTTTTAGTTCAGTGTGGATAAACATTCTAACAAAGATTATTGGAAGAAATATATATAATAACGTCGTTATAATCACGTACTAATGACAACCGAAGAGATTAACATTCATAAAAATAATA
>JAKEIK010000295.1 GCA_022545895.1 Nitrososphaeraceae archaeon
AATGTGATTTGTATCTACTTCTTCAACTTTGCCAAAGTCTGCGTCTATCCCACGTGCCCTCTTTCTGAGGACTTCATGCCAATTTACATTTACGTGGTTGCTCATGCTTATGTTAGTTCAATATTTTATATATAAGTTGGTAGAACGGATACAAATCATTCATAGGCTAACTGAAAGGCCGAAGCAGGCCAGACTCATGAATCAAATAGAAGGCACAAAAGACTAATAATATATTAACGAAAGCATTTCAGGATGAATAATTATACCGTGCAACGGGATGAAATCTGGTACGTGAGTTTTTAAGTAGAACGCCAATAATGTTCCTCAAAGTAGACACATACATTGCATACTTTAAAAGAATAGTTGTGTTTAGCATGAAGGGATCAGTTTTCCTTACGAACAAGATGAGGAGCAGACGCCTTAAAAATTGCGTAGATGTTATCATTTATTGATATATCAAGATCTTTCATAGCCAATTTAGTGATTCTCGAAACTATCTCCAGTTCATTTATTTTCAGATGTATATCAACTACATTTGATTTATAAACAATGTCCGTAACTTGGACAAATAATATATTTCGCGCACTAGTCTTTATTTTCTCCTTAGACAGGATGATATCTTCATGCCTCAGTATAACACCAATTTTAGTTCCTATCGGGAATTCGCCAAGTGTATAGAGTAAATGTGACCCAATCTCAAAGGAAGTTAGACCCTCTTCACTCTTTACAACTTTTCCAGTAATATAATTAGTACCCGATGTTAAATGAGACAGAAATGATGATGATGGTTGAGAAGAATTTAGTATTTGTTCAAGGTCGCCAGTTCCTTCCAATCTTCCGTAATTCAATATTGATACCGAATCGGCTAATGCGAGAACATCATCTTCAAAATGAGTAACATAAATAGCAGGGATACGTTGTTTTTTTAATATAGACCTTAATTCTATTCGCAACTTGTCTCTAGTTGGTGGATCAAGATGTGAGAGTGGTTCGTCTAGGAGAATTATCTTTGGTTTCCTAACGAGCATTTGTGCTAACGAAACTTTTTGCAATTCCCCTCCACTCAAGCCATCAATCCTTCTGTGGAGAAAATTATCTATTCCAAGATCTCCAATTATTTTTCTAACCATTGCTATTCTTTCTTCATTTTGTATTTCCCTACTTGTGAGGCCAAATAGAATATTTTGATTGACGTTAAGGTGAGGAAACAATGCTGAATCCTGGAATACATATCCTACTTTTCTTGATTCGATTGGTATCTTTGTTATGTCGAGTCCATCTAAAATGATTTTACCCTTATCTGGACTAAGAATTCCTGCGATTGAATTAATTAATGTCGTCTTACCGCTACCAGTAGGGCCCAATACAACCATAATTCCTTCGTCTATACTAAGGCTCAGTGGTCCAAGTGTAAAGGAATGAAAAATAATGGTTAAGTCGATAATTTCCAAAGTCATAAATACAATATCATCTCCATCTCCTCTCCACTCTTACCAACCAAGTCCAATGGGACGGCTACGTTTCAAGTATAGAAAAACACCCAATGCAATAATGGAAAGTATAACAACCCACACAATTCCGGCCACAGAATTTCTAATCCCACCTATTGCATTATCCTCAAAGATTTGAATAGATATTGTATGGGGATTATATGCCATCATGAGAGTAGCACCTAGTTCACCTATAGATCTGATCCAAGCCATCAGCAGCCCAACAAGTATTCCAGTCTTGGCTAAAGGTAAAGATACTCTAATGAATACTTCAGATTTCCTTTTACCTAGAACTCTTGCCATCATTTCAAATCTATCTGGAATTGCTTCAAATGCGGCCTGGCTTGGAAGAATAATGAAAGGCGAGGCAACGTAGGTTTGTGCTATGATAATTCCCAGAACCGACTGGGTGTAATCTAATGGCATAGTACGTCCAAGAAATGAATATGGTCCAAAAACCCCCAATAGCATGGTTCCGCTCGCCAAAGGCGGCAGAACCAAAGGAAGTATCACTACTAGCCTGAGTAGGAATTTGAATCTAAAATGAAATCTGGCCAATGCGTAAGCGAGCGGAATTCCAAAAATGGACAAGATCAGAGTTGAAACGGTTGCAGTTCCGAGGCTTAATAAAAAGGCGTGAATGGTTTCAGGTCTCGTTAACGATTCGACCCAATTAATAGATCCACCAAGGTAAGCCAAGCCTAATAATGGATAGGAAATGTACAGAATCAGAACTCCCACCAGTATAGATATTGTAAGGTTAAATCCTGAAAAATGTGATCTTTGTAGGTACAATTTACCTGGTGTGACCTTGATTAGGTATCGTAAATATCAATATCATTGCCGTAACTCGGCTCTTATTGTAGGATGTAAAGAGTTAAGATCTATTTGCATGATTGCATTGACTGTATTCAATCCTATCTGACTAATCATATTATTTTCTTCAAATGAAATTTGAAAATTTGCAAGTAATATAGAACCATTTATACTCCTAACAGTGGGCGGAATTGTATCCGAGATTGATATTGGATTATTAGTAGTTGTTTGAATGTGAATCATGTAATATGTTTGAAGATATAAAATTGAATATTTTGGATCACTTCGATTTATCTGAGGTGCCAGAGTAATGAAAGGAAAGAAAATGAATCTCTGCTCTTTGAAGACTAAATCTGTCATGTGGTAAGTCAGATAGTTATCATCATAATTAAACTTGATTTAAAGATTGTACGATAAAAGATGAAATTGTTCCTCTTCCCAACATAAAAATTGACATTGGCTATCTCAGTTTATCGTCGTAAAAATATTTATGATATCCTATAGATTATACCTGCATAATG
>JAKEIK010000296.1 GCA_022545895.1 Nitrososphaeraceae archaeon
AGAAGTTCTTCTAATGTTACCGGGTATGTTGATTCGATTCTGAATGGAATTTCAATAGGTTTAAGCATAGGGACCTCGGCGTTACTCTCGGTTATCTCGATACCTCTCTTCATCATGGCGATCTTCTCCAATCTAAAAATACTCTCTACCTTAAGCCGATATATCATCGACGAGGAAAGTGCCGCGACACCACAGATCCTTAGATCTCTTCTTCCACTTTCGGAAAGTATTCTCAATAACATCTCGAGCAGGGTAGTTACATTTATGTCCCATACGTCTTTTCTAGATAAGAGAGACGGGTTAAACAGAAGATCCAGAGGTGGTTTAGATATACTATGATTCGTTTCCTCCTGTTTATCTTCCATTATCGAAGAGTTATCGTGGTTAGTATTAATTATATTGCTCCGATAAATACGGACAAAAACATTCAAAAGTCACTATATAATTAGAAACAGAATTGGGGATGGTCATGGCTTCAAAGAAGGAATTGAGAGAAAAAGAGAATCAAGGACGTCTTTCAAATGCAATTATCACACTAGACACGATTGCTAGAAATAATAATATTCAGAGAAATATAAGAAATATGATAAGGGAGGTAATGACTGCAGTTAAAGATGAGAAGAATGGCTCTGTTTCTGTTCGTGCTGCCAATGCGATAAGCATGCTAGATAACGTAACTCAAAACCCTCAAATGCAATCTCACATACGAACCATGATATGGCAGGTAGTATCCACTTTAGAAAGCATAAGAGAATAATGTAACTATTACTTATTCTCTACATTCTTTACTGGTTTTAGCGGAGGAGGAAGCTTCTCTAACTTGTGATTTGGGTTTGCGAGATAATGTCTGGAAGCACCCTCCCCGCTCAGGACAATATTACAATTTACACATCTATATCGAATCGCCAACTCCTATTATAATAATTTGAGGTATCTAAAAAGCATGCGCATGAAAGCTTTATCTTAGTCTAATGATTTCTCTGCTATCTGGCACAGTTGACTTAACCCTTAAACGAGAGTAAACGACACTTGCCACGTTTTCTGATTTCGATTTTTCACCGTGGTTTACAAGCACTCGTTTGGGTTTTACTCTGGTGACAAAATTGAGTATTTGGTTAAAATCACTATGACCGCTAAAACCGTCAATTTTCTGAGTAGAACACCTTACGGGTGTAACTTTCACCTTTCCTTTATCATCGAGCATGCTGACTTCAGTGATCCCGCCGTCTATTACACGTCTTCCCAAAGTTCCATTAATTTGATATGACACGAACATGATTTTATTGAGTTTATTTGGTGCAATTTCTTTAAAATATTCGACCGAGGGCCCTCCCTCAAGCATTCCTGAAGTAGCCATAATAACTGAAGGATTTTCGTCATTGAAAACCTCATCTCTACGTCCATGTCCATTAACAACTGTAAAGTAATCCGATTGGAATGGATTCACACCTTGTGAGACAGATTTCCTCACGTCATATCCAAGGTAATGTGCATAAGCCATATGTATGGCGCTAGCTTCAGAAATCATGCCCTCAATAAATATAGGCGCCTCCATAAGTCTCCCTTCCCTCATTTCTCTATCTATGACCAACATTATCTCTTGGGCTCTCCCGACCGCAGGTACGGGTATCAGGACCTTCCCGCCAGTAGATAGTGTTTGATTTATGCTATCAGTGAAAGTCCTATAGACTGTGGATTGATCTGGCATTAAGTCACTGCTGTTACCATAAGTACTTTCAGTTATTAGAGTCTCGACTCTAGGATAAATTGACACTGCACTATCTAGTAACTGGGTCTTTGCATATTTGTAATCCCCTGAATATAATATGTTATGTACACCCGAAATATTGAGATGCACTGTAGCACTTCCCATTATGTGACCTGCATTGTTTAGTGTTATAGTGACATCTGGAGAAATATCCGTTGGTTTACCATAAGGTATTGTGATGCAGTGTTTTATGACTTCATTTACGTCTCTTGATTCGTATGGCAAAAATGTACCATTATTCTTTGCTATCTTAACAGAATCGTGTTGAAGAAGGGTCATTAACGGAAGTGTTGGTTCAGTGCAATAGACTGGACCTTTGTACCCATATTTAAAAAGCGTAGGCAAAAATCCCTGGTGATCTATATGTGCATGACTTAGAACTACTGCATCAATTTCGTCAAGATCAAAATTAAACCAATCTAATCGAGGATAAGCCGATATTCCAGAATTCTCTCCTGGATTGATACCGCAATCGAGCATGATTTTACTTTCAGATGTAACAACTATGAAACACGATCTCCCTACCTGTTTAACACCTCCTAGACAAAAAAGTGATATCTCTTGCCTACTCCTTGGTCTGGATCTCATAACAGGTTCGTCGAAAGAGCCTGTCTTTCCTACCCCATTAGAATAATCGTCATACTCATTACTCAGTATAAGAGGCCGTCTAAATATCCTCTTCCCCAAAGTTTGCAGGAATAGACTTCGCTCCTTAGCCGAATTCTTCAGATTTGAATGAATTACGTTGATGCTACTAGAGGGGATATGAGGTGAACGTAACGTATGTGCAATCCAGCCTGTTTTTTCAGCGATATCTATGAATATTGTAGGTGTGATGAGCTCAGGATGGCTAACCTCCAAAACCACTTCTCCAGTAGCGTCGTCGCAGAAAACAGCTGATATGCTTACTCCATTGGGAAGTATTTTCAAAATTGTAGAACGAGTTTCTTCTTCCGATAATCTTATTGACGGATCGGTTCTGATAATGAACCTTTTCTTTAATGATCTAGATAGGGAAGAAAGGTAGTAAGTTAATTCGGTTAATGAGAACTTGGGATTTAAGGTGTAAAGTGAAATATTTGGTCCTTCAAATTTTGCAGACGTGATTTCTGATTCCTTTGGAATTGAGGGACGAATTACATTAGCAAGAATATCATCTTCGTCTAATCTGTCCCTCTTTTCACTACTGTTTTGACCTATCGATTTCTTATTTTTTGATACATTCCTGGTCTTTCTAGCATTCTCTAACGTAAGACTTTCATTTCCATCAATATTCTGATTTAAAATCTCATTGTTCACTTCTTAATACTTCTATTCTGGATATGAGGAACTATGTACCCTTTACATTTGAGATAAATACGTAGAACGTACTTATCGGAATATAGATTCAATATCGTTAGTATCCGTTTACTTTCATATAACCTCCATTAATATATATTTTGGATTAAATTGCAGTTCGTCAATTAATTTTCCTTAATGGTCGCTTCAAAAAGGCAGATAAGGTATAACAAACCCCACAACCACGATCAATACCATTACCCATGAAACGACAGTAGAAATATTCTTAAGGCGAGCTTTATTGAACCGTGATCGGCTTTCTATCAGTGCACCATAAAGTTGACCACCATCCAGTGGCCCTATAGGCAACGCATTAAAAATTCCCAAGTTGAAGTTAATAAACCACAACCAATAGAGCATATTCGCAATAATGGGATAAGACGAACCAAATACCGTAGAATAATAATTTGGGGACATTTGATCTGAGTATGGAACATATCCCTTTAGTACCGTAGGAGGTGGAAGTATTGGTATTATGCCTGCTGTAAACGACCGTTTGTACATTTCCAATGCTTGCACAGGAAGTGGACCCAATTGTACGCCCAATACTGGCCTTCCAACAGGACCAACATTCTTAGGAATGGAGAGCTCCCGTGTAATCTTATTGCCTGAATGATCCTGCCAAGTTATTGGGATGGTATTACCTAAGTTAGTTCCCAGCACCTTTCTCAAATCATCACCGGAATGTATCTCTGTACCTGCGGCGGTAATCAAAATAGAATTTGGTGATAGTCCTAAACCTTCTGCTAAGGAATTCTTTGTAACATCCGAAATGACTATTCCATGGTCAATATTGCTTACTTGAGGGATTGGAACTAGCGTGGAAACTACTACATACAATAAGATGAATGAAGCCGCTGCAAGAATCATGTTATTTAGCGGTCCTGCTGTAAGTACTGCGCTTCGTTGCTTGATTGATGCCTTTGCTAATTCTTCCCTCTCAATATTTACAAATGCGCCCATGGGGATTCCCAAAACCAATACAATTCCGGTAGATTCCACTTTAAGATTATGAACCCTTGCGACTATTCCATGTCCTGCTTCGTGAATAAAGACACTGATTATTAATGCTGCCAGGGTATAGCCTATAGGCAGAATTGGATTTATTCCCGGTATTAGTAGGTTGGCTTGGGGTCCAAATCCACGGGCTGTCTCTCTGAATGTAACGCTCGATGCCACGGCTACGATACTGCTTACAATCAGTAACAATGCCACGGCCGTAATAACTGGCATAAGATACACGTTGAATTTAGCGTAGACTCTGGCCGGCCTAGTTTTGGCTATTCGGTCGAAGAACTTCAAACCAAATGGCGTATGTATTAATATTAAAGGAAACGGTCGAAAAAAATCTACATGAATTTTATTTTTGTTTTGTTGTTCCAGATTCTGATATTAACCCCATTAGATATTTAAATGAATTTATTTACAATCACTTCTTGATAATTTAACTACAACAATTCTAGATTCCAATTTTAGTAATATTCGCTTATTTTATGTGGGATTGATCTATTTCATAGTGCGGATACTAAAATACTCCATGAGGATTTAGTTATTTGCCAGTAGGGATGCAAAATTACTCAGTTATTCTTTTTCCAGAAATGAATAACTCCTTCCTGTAAGGTAGGATTTCTATAATTTTTCAGTTTGAGAAATTCACTCTCCATTTCATTTTTTCTTAATATATGAAATTTTTCTTTAATATGATGTTCTATTTCAGAAATGTCCAGTGACTGGAGGCATATGTTACAATTTATAGATTCCACTATGAACATAGTATGTATATCTATTATTTCTTGTTAACTAGTGGGAGGGCTCGTATGAATGCAAAGGGAGGTCTGAATTGATAGTTGATTCATGGTATCTGTTAAATTCATCACATATTCTCTAAAAAGTAATATATAGAGTGGCGCTACAGAAGTTTTAGTCATTAGGAGTATTGCAACCTCTTGCGAATTCTGAATGTCCTACTTTTATTCAACGCCTTAATGAATCAATCAAATGTTTTGATGGGTTGCAGTGTGCCAATTGTTTGATAGTTCACTTCTGTTGATAATAATTGGTATAGTAGCCGGTATTTTAGGATCCTTGGTCGGTATAGGTGGTGGAATTATAATGTCTCCCGCATTAGCCATTCTTGGTCTTCCTCCATCTCAAGTGGCCAGCACTAGTCTCATCGCGGTTTCCTCTACAAGCATTTCTTCTACATTTGCTTATGCAAGATTAAAAAAAATCCAGTACTCCATAGGTCTCAAATTGGCAACGTTTTCTGGCCCTGGCGCGATAAGTGGTGCATTGATTTCTGTAGGTATCTCTCCCCTACATTTTAGATTACTCTTTGTAATCTTACTGCTTGCAACTGGATTATATCTCCTATTTCGGAACTCTGTTTTGAAGGAATGTAGATTTGACTCCGAACCGGTTTGGATTAAGGTGCTATTTTACTTTGGTGCATTCGTAGCCGGGCTTATTTCCAGTTTATTTGGAATTGGAGGTGGCATCATTTTTGTTCCTTTACTGGTAATAATAATCAGAATGAATATGTCATCTGCAGTACCAACATCACAACTGGCACTAATGTCCACTGCACTAGTGGGTACAATTACTCATATTATTATTGGAAATCCAGAATACATTTATGCCTTACTCCTATCTATCGGCTCGTTTGTCGGGGCACAGATAGGTGCAAAAATTTCAGCAAGGTTTAAAGATTCCACGCTTCGCTATATTTTTGCCTTGTTGTTGATGGCTGTCTCGATAAGATTTATACTTGGTGTCTTCATCGAATAGAAGTAACGATAAGCTACATATGTATGAACCTTGAATATTTAATTATAGCAACGATAATGGTGTCCTTTTGGATCTATAAGATGATCAGCTGGTTTCAAAGTACAAAACTTCGGTTCTGCTAGTGATGTATCTAATTTAGAACTACTTTTTATTAACATATGATTGAGATAAGGGAATCTTTTAAAGTAAATGTCTTAAAATACGTTACTCAAAACATTCACCAAATAGTTTCATCAAGTGAATTCAGCAAAAATCTCACCATTTTATCCTGAGATAACAAAGAGTTGGTAAACGTGATAATTGATAAATTTTCGTTCCATGAGTATCTAATTCACAGATATAAATTCAATAATGTGACAATGACATTGTGAATTGTCGAATCTAGATGAATTACAGGGGACAATAATACTCAATATTAAAACGGATCTATAACCACCAATTTTCTATCGTAATAAGAATATAAATTAGATAATATTACTCCCACATCAGAGCAGAAATATTTTTGATTGAAATGCCCAATAAAATGGTTTATGTAGACGGTTATGCTGTACGCTATCTCGATATAAATGACTCTAACAATTCAGAAGAAAAAGAAACGCTATTACTATTGCATGGCATAGGAGCCTCGGCAGAAAGATGGCTTCATGTCGTACCGCTTCTGAAAAAATATTTTAGGATAATAGTTCCTGACATCGTTGGATTTGGGTATAGTGATAAACCGACCGTAGAATATAGCATTAATTTCTTTGTCAATTTCGTAAGTAAATTTTTGAGTCTGACGAATGTTAAAAGAACGCATATAATTGGTTCCTCGTTCGGAGGGCTGGTGGCAGCAGAATTTGCCTTGAAATTTGAAAGTGTGGTAAACAAGTTGGTACTTGTCTCACCTGCAGGCAGTATGAAGACCTCTACTAAGACTCTCGATGAGTATATTCTAGCTGCATTGTATCCCACCAATGAAAACGCAAGGCGCGCCTTTTTTGACATGGCTTATGATCCGCAAACAGTAACGGAAGACACAATCAAGGATTTTGTTAACAGGATGAAACTTCCCAATGCAAAATATGCCTTTATGTCAACACTATTGGGAATCCGCAATATAGAGGACCTGACAGACAGATTAAAAGGAATAATGTCGCCTACACTGCTAGTTTGGGGAGAAGAGGATAGAATGATCCCACCATCATATGCAGATGAATATAGAAAAATTCCGAATTCGAAGTTAACAGTAATTCCAAATTCTGGCCATACACCTTTTACTGAGACACCACGTTCATTTGCTAATATAGTACTAAATTTTATGGGTCCATTCAATAATATTAAATAAACGCCTTACAAAGTAGGTTCTATGGGCAGCAACCATGATATTGATGATACAATGTCATCATACAAGAAGGCCGTGGAAAAAGGAAGTGAAGCTCAAAATGAATTTTTGAAGCAATTCTCAAACCTACAGCAGGATGCTATGCATAATTTTTTTACGATGTTACAAGGGCTGACATTTTACAACGCGATGTTCAAGACTACCATTCAGAGTGGAGGGAGAATATCGATTCCTGAGGCCGAAAGACAGGCGCTAAAAATTGATGATGGTGATCTAGTTCAGGTTATTATAATTCCAATAGAAAGAAGAAAAAAAAGCAGCGACAAATCATGATGGTTTTAGCTTGAAATATTTGTCAAATAGAAGCCAAAATTCTTGATGAGTATGATATTCAATTTTTACGGAAACTTGCAGATTAAATTGAGAACAAACTACTGAGAACGACTCTTTAGCCACTGACCTACTTTGGGTAACACGTTATTCTGTGAATAACTACTAGCTATGAGACCTACATGACCGGTATGAAATCTCATTAAGCGCTTATCATCACTTGAAACTGCTTCGTTAAGTGGAACACTACACTCTGCTGAAACAAGATGATCTTCTTCTGCAACTATATTGAGTAAGGGAACATTTATTTTTGACAAGTTTACAGTCTTACTCCCTAACTTCAGCTCGTTATTAAATAGGAGATTTCTTTGATAGACATCCTTAATCCATTGTCTTGCTGTTTCTCCCGCGATTGGTGGGGTGTCGTACAACCACTTTTCGATCCGCATGAAATTCTGCACGAACGAATCATTATCTATGTTCTGTACTAAATTATAATATTTATTTACGCCCTGTTTAAATGGTTTCAACGCCGAATAACATTCGTAAAGTTTCTGTGACGGCAGATTTCCGATAGAATTTACTAATTTATCAATATCCATATATCGAGCCAGATTTGCTATCACAGTAGTATCTTTTCTTGTATCCAAAACAGGCGCTATCGTTACCAAGTTCTTTATCTTGTCTTGATGTAAAGCGGTGTACATGACTGACATCGATGAGCCCATACAGTAACCATGCAAGGTTATTTTATCTACTGAATTCCTGTTTCTTAGAATGTCAACACTATCATCTATAAAATAATTAACATAATCATCGAAAGAGGTGTATTTATCCGCATTTACAGGTGATTTCCAATCTAGAAGATAGATATCAAACCCTTGACTCAGAAGGTTCCGGATCCAACTTTTATTTGGCTGAAGGTCTAGAATGTACGACTTGTTTATGAGTGCATATACTACCAGTAAGGGAATTCGTGCTGTCTTATTTACAATTGGTCTATAGTGTAGCAGCCTAAACAACCTTGTTTCGTATAAAACCTCATTTGGAGTCGTCCCTACCGGGATGTCCTCTGATTCCGATAAAATCTCTCGAGTTTTATTCAATTTCCTGAGCACTTCCTCTTGTACGGAAGGTCCTTCGTTTATTGATCTCTTCACTACTTTTTCGTATTCAGAAGTGCCAGTTTCTCTAGACAGAATTGTTCGCTCTTCCATGAATCGTACCACTTTCGAGTTCTTTACGCATATCCCGAATATTCCTCTTTAATTCATTAATGTCCTCTAGTATTACATCTAGTTCAGACCTAGTTGGTAATCTTAGGGTCTCCAGGTTTTTTTCAAAAATTCTATGTACGCAATTTACAAGCTCTATCTGATTGCTTGAAACTTCATTATATGCCTTGGCGAATTCCTTAGAAGTAAATAGGGAAGTAAAAGCATCTTCAAATGCATCTATCAAAATCATTCGAAATTGCTCCGAATCCCATGGATCCGACTTTGGTAATTTCTTTTTTCCAACATTGTTTAAGGCTTGTGTATATGCACTACTCATTTGTATCCAGTACCCATTCAAACTACCGTAAAGATCAATGAGAGTCTTGGTAAGAAGCAATAACTCTGAACAGTATTCGTTGTAATCCTTCGTAAATGCTTTAATCGGTCCTATCGAGGGGAGTTGAATAATTTCATTCCACTTATCGTAGGCAGAATCCGATCCCATGACGCTTAAAGGTGGTTTGCTTTCAGCGTGATTTTCCTTTGAATTAGTCTCATTAGTCATATTTTCCATTCCCTAATCAATGCTACAGTTAAATTTTGGTAAGTGTAACTAATTTGCTTTTGGTTGCTAATATATTTATTGTCACTACAAATTATGATCCTGGCATTGGAATTCACTATGAGGTGTGACACCTAGTAATTTTCCAGGAACAAGCAGTTAAGTCGGTCTCTTGTTGTACCTAAGACCAAGAAGAATTATCGTATAGAACCAGGCATAAAAATAGTTTATAAGGGCTCATCTCCAATTTTTGTAATACCATGCGTTAGGTTGGATTTAAGGCATGAGAACCTGAGAACTTCGGGCTCGTAGCTCAGCATGGATAGAGCGCCTGCCTTCTAAAGAACTACTATGAAGAAAGCCGGAAGTCGTGGGATCGAAGCCCACCGGGCCCGCTTTTGATTTAATAAATAGGCTATTTTCATTGAGGAATTGAAGGCTAGATAAGCACCTTGTAAACGATTTTAAATGGCTGCCAAAATCTGAATCTTTTAGGGACAACATGCTTAATGATAATCAGCTTATAAATTTGGTAAAATCTGCGCGTGAACTGAGCACAAAACGAAAATTTACGCAGTCTGTTGAGTTGACCATGGTGTTAAAAGACATAGACGTGAAAAAAGGATTTGCACTCAACGAGGTCGTTCCATTACCTAATAAACCGGGTAGGCAGGCAAGTATCTGTATCATAGCATCAGGAGATATGGGCACTCGAGCACGTAAAGCAGAGGTTGACAAAGTGATAGAACCTGAAGAATTGAATAGACTGGGGACTAATAAGAGGGAAGCTAGAAAAATCGTCAGGGCTTATGATTTTTTCTTAGCTGATACATCATTAATGTCGAGCGTTGGTCGTTCTTTAGGTCAGTTTTTGGGTCCAAAGGGCAAGATGCCTACACCATTCCCATACGGCGCTCCAATAGAAACAATTGCTGAAAGATTCAGAGGTTCTGTTCGTGTTAGGACAAAGAATCAACTAAACCTATCTGCAAAAATAGGAGATGAAAAGATGGAGGATGAACAATTAGTGGCAAATGCTGGAGTAATCATCTCTACAATCGAAAAAAAGCTTCCTCAAGGTGAAAAGAATATACAGAATGCAATTATCAAGTTCACTATGGGTAGACCTAGCAAATTATCGGGAATCGTTAAAGAAAAGAAAAAGGGTGTACTTTAATGTCAGTGGATGGAAATAAGACCAATAGAACTCATTACCCTAGACGAAAGCAAAATTTGTATCAGCAAATGCAGGAGCTTCCCAAATCTTATAGCGTTATTGCTCTTTCGAGTATGTCCAAGGTCCGAGCAGCGCAGTTGATGAAAATACGAAAGAAATTTCATAATGACATTAAGATAAAAATAATCAAGAATAGGGTAGTCCAGAAATCTTTCGAAAAAATCAACGGTATCGTGGGATTGGATCAATTGTCTAGTAAATTAGAAGGTCAGTGTGCGCTGATGTTTACAAACATTAGCCCTTTTAAGCTGAATTTAGTTTTTGATCAAAATAAGGTTTACTTAGCTGCAAAAGGAGGTGATGTTACTAAGATGGATATTACAATTCCATCGGGTAACACAGGTATATCACCCGGTCCTGTACTTTCCGAATTCAAAGAAGTAAATGTACCTACTAAGATAGATCAAGGTACAATTTGGGTAAGCAAAGATACCAGAGTTGCTAAGGCAGGTGATGTCATAACACAAAAGACAGCGGCTCTCCTCTCAAAGTTAAATATTAAACCTATCGAAGCTGGAATTGCAGTAAATTTTGCCATCTCAGATGGTTTAGTATTTGGAGAGAATGATCTGAAGATTGACCTTAAAGCTTATGCAAATGAATTGGTTATGTCTCACTGTCAGGCATTATCATTAGCAATTGAATCGGCATATACAACATTAGAAACTATCAAACTACTTCTCAACAAGGCAAACGGACTTGCAGAGTCATTGGCATCCACGTCAGGGTACATCTCCCCCAGCACGGTGAAACTAGTATTAGCTAGAACCCAATCGAATGCGAGTATTATTGCCGAAGCAATCAAAAAGAAAGGTTACATAGCCAATTAGGATAGGAAAATCTTAAAGATAAAAATTTATGGTTTGCAGAATACGTCTGGAAACGCGTCGTCCAGATGTATTCGGAAAGCACAGACGATATGGAAAGTCACATTAAAACTAGCAACAAATATTTTAATAGAGTTGACGACGTTTAGCTGGTTACCCGAATAGGGCGGATAATCCTTCGAGTGCCTCTTCTTCTTTCTTTTCTTCCTTCTTTTCTTCCTCTTCCTTATTTGCAGTTGGTGCTGCCGCGGGGCCAGAAGCTGGGCCTGAAGGTTGGGGTGCAGCAATGGGAGCTGCTTTCAGTGCTTCATCAATATTCACTTCACTTAAGGCAGCTACCAGTGCCTTAACTTTCACTTGATCCGGGGTCACGCCTGTAGCCTTTATGACGTTAACAACATTATCTTCTGTAATGTCTTTGTTTAATTTATGTAACAATAATGCAGCAAATACGTATTCCATGGTCAAAGAATGGTCTATCCAAGACCATAATATAAAACTTTCAAAATATCACAGTATTTTTGTGCTCCTAGCCACAGCATACAAATGGTCTTTCAAATCTCGTTCATACAGAGAATTCATTTTTTCTAATAGTATCGCCCTCGCCTGTGCTCTGTCCTCCTGTGTACGAGCCCTAAGAACATTCGCAAACATTTCCGGAAGATTCTCCTTGACCCACCCATCCAGAACATGATAGCGTTCTTCATTAATCCAGGCGATTTTGGATGTATTCTCATCTACTTCTTCGTTGAATGTTCCTGTTTCTACCGTATCTATCAGCATAAAAATGCAATTGTTGGGATCAGGATTTGAGAGTACTTCTTTAAGCTTTCCTTCTCCTTGACCGGACAGTACCTTATTGATTAATCCTGTAGGAATTACATAAAAGCCCTGAACATGGATTCTTGGATTATTGGTGGCATTTATTCGTCCAATAATTAGCCGATTAAATCGGTCATATTTTTGCGATATGAAAACATATTCTCCTGTCTTAATCTTACCTCGACCAAACATCATCAGACTGCCTCGAACAAAATATTTATTATTTGCTATATTTCCAAGCTTTTTTTGTTAAGTGTAAAATTGTCCAGACTATTCTGGTACAGCTCTAAAAATGAAATTAAATTTCTTAACAATGCGTCCTTCAAATAATATATGATGGTTTGGCAGTATACCATAAGTTAGATTGATGATAACAAGGGTATTTGTTTCAGCAGAAATAACCAACAAAGAGAGAGTGGCTGCCGCCCAAGAAAATATTCTTATTCAAGCCGGTTCCGACAGTTCAAAACTGAAAAAAGTGGAAAAGCAAAACCTCCATTTCACCCTTACTTACATCGGAGATGTTGATGAAACATTACTTGAGCAAATCAAAATAAACTTTTCGGAGATCAAATTCACGTCTTTTGAATTCAATTATGGAAATATTGGTGGATTCCCAAACTCAAATCGTGCACGAATAGTTTGGCTTGGGGTTGACAAGGATGGGCATAAGAACATATCAAAGCTTTGGCAGGTGGTTTCAGAGAAGTTAGCAAATTTTGCAAAAAAAGATAATGATCCTTTCATTCCTCACATAACTTTATTTAGACTAAGGAATGGAAGCATTAACTTGGATACACTGATCTCAAATCACACTTTTGCTACAGGGATTTCAGACCGCATAGATCATCTCACAATGAAGCAGAGTACCTTAACCCCACTTGGTCCTAGATACACCGATATTATCACAATGACATCTAAATGAAACACATAGACCAAGTTATATCTCAAGCTTTGATATTATGTGAACCTCAAAGCAAAGACTCCATGAAATTACATAAAATTGCGCAACAAGTGACTGACATGATCGATAAGTCGATTACGACAATTGATGATGATAGAATATTGGGAGTGTCTGTTGGTGGCTCATACGCCAAAGGAACATGGCTTACCGAAGATAACGATATAGATTTCTTTGTAAAAATAAACCCCAATGTAAATAAACGTGAATTTGAACAGCTTGGGACTAGGATAGGACTTTCTGCGCTTAGCAAATACAGACCATACCTCCGGTATTCGGATCATCCGTATGTTGAGGCAAAAATACAAAAAGTTCGAATTAATATTGTGCCTTGTTATCAAGTTAATAGGGGACAATGGAAAAGTGCTGCTGATAGATCTCCGTTTCATACTATCTTCATGACTGAGAATTTGGATGAAAAAATGAAAGGTCAGGTAAGAATTTTGAAAAGGTTTCTGAAATCTATCGGGATTTATGGCTCCCAGCTTTCAGTGGGAGGTTTCAGTGGATACGTGACAGAAATTCTCATCTTGAGATATCGGTCGTTCAAAGAAGCCGTTAGTTTGGTGGCGAACATGAATCGTGACAAACAGTTGATAGCATTAAATGAACCCGACCCTCAGTACCTTCCTTTATTTAATAGTAGTATTATAATTATAGATCCCATTGACCCTAGGAGGAACTTGGGTGCGGCAATTTCAACCGAGTCTTTGGGGAAATTCATATTGGCAGCCCGCTCGTTAATTCAGATCCCTTCAATAGCATATTTCAAGTCGACAGAAAATATGTTCGACATAAGGGTCCTTGAAAAAGTAAAACCAAATCTACTTATCGTAGAATTTAAGATAAGGAAAAGAAGCCCTGATGTCATATGGGGACAGCTAAAAAGGAGCTTAACTGCCCTATCCAAGCAACTCAGCATATCGGGATTCAACGCATTTGGTAGCACATGTATAACAGATGAAAATGAATATGCAGCATTTGTATTCCTGGTGGAATTTACAACCCTTCCATCATTCACACTTAATGTGGGACCAGAGATATTCAGAATGCGTGATACAGAAACATTTATTGAGAAAAAGATGCACAAGCTAACTCCATTTTGGATTAATGGAAATATGAGGGTCGTTACGATTGCGGAGAGGAATAATCTATCTGCAAAAGAATATTTGTCTAAGCTACTTTCGGGAAATGTCAGTAACGTAGGAATCAACAAAGACATCATCGAAGACCTACGCACGGGCTTTGATGTTTACCGCGGAACTGAAAGAAAGTTAAATAGATTCATCAAATCAGCCTTGAGTCGGTTGATCTTAAATGATGGAAGAATTATCAAATATCAGAGAGATTGATGATCTTAGGTCTCTGACGGCTTATCCTTCTTTTGAAGAAAATACATTTAAGGTTAGGCTCAAGGAGTTAGAGTCACTGGGTATCACATCAGTTCTGTCTTATGGTAATACCAAAATTCGTAACTTTTCTATTTTGGGAAAAGGATGTGTAGGTCTAGCGGTACTTGTCAAGTACAGGAAAAAAATATGTGCTCTTAAAATTAGGAGAACAGATGCAAATAGACAACATATGTACAATGAAGTACTTATGCATTCACTCGCAAACGCAGCTAATGTTGGACCTATTCTCATTGATTTTAGTGAGAATTTCATACTGATGGAGTTCATGGATGGTAAAAATATTGTTGATTGGTCTGCAGGAGAT
The DNA here is from genome assembly GCA_022545895.1 of Nitrososphaeraceae archaeon. Lineage (GTDB taxonomy): Archaea > Thermoproteota > Nitrososphaeria > Nitrososphaerales > Nitrososphaeraceae > TA-21. The sequence goes on from JAKEIK010000296.1 coordinate 14,890, forward strand.
AGTATACTTAGCGAAGATGTATACAGTGTGATGGTATCAACCCTGGAACAATGTTATGCCCTTGATCGAATAAAGTTAGACCATGGACAACTTAGTCATCTGAAATGTCATTTGATAGTTTCACCGCAACAGAAACCAACAATTATAGATTTTGAAAGCGCTAGCGTTGGAAGGAAACCGAATAATGTTACTGCTGCTGCAAATACGTTCCTTGCTGCACTTTCACTAGACTTGAGGTCGAAATACATCGTGCGTAGGTATCAAACTGAAGAAATAATACGATCCCTTAGAGAATACAAGAGAACCATGACAAGAGAGTCATTTAATAAAATAATAAAATTATATTACTCTTCATTGTTCAGTTAAAGCTTATGCTTTATGGACAGGATTATGAATTCACAGGATAAAAGAAACGAATACGTTACCAAATTCGTTTACTTATTTGAGATGATTTTAGATTTAACTTGTGTTAAATCTAAAATGTTAATATAACCTGATGGTATTAACTTGATACATCGCCCCTTACCTTTAGAAGTCAAGGCACTGAATAAGGCAAACCGATATGTTCAAGTCCTATAGTTGGAGTAGTATCAAATGCAATGATAAACGATTGAGTCGCCTAGTGACTTAGTTGGATAGATTAGCCGTTGGTTGCGCTGATTGAATAGCAGATATTATTGCTTTTCTGGAATGAATTGTTGTATTATTGCTTTTTTGACAATTCTTGAATTATGAGTCTTACTGTCTCAACATCAAGATCAAGCTGATCAGCGATCATATCCTCTGAGATACCAGACTCGTTTAAATTTCTCAGAATCTCCCTTTTTGCATTATCTACATGTGCGAACCCCTTGCGTAATTCCAAATCAGTTCCAATTTCTTTAATGTAATTCTTTACCTTTGACAGAAATTCATCTAAATTTCCGTTGTTATCTGTGGATAACACTAAGACTTGATCCTTGATCGGGATGCTCATCATTCTTACCTTATCGTATAGATATATTACAAAATCCAAGTTTCCTAACTCGGGTATAAACATTTTTCTTAGATCAACAATATATGCTGACTGGGAATAGCTAATTTCCGGATTTCTACCCTTCAAATGTTCATCCAATCCTTCTCTCATAATACCTGCATATAGGTGCCCAGATTTTTCAACAAGCCCTGAAAACCTAATGCTCGGATCGAGATTCAAGATGTTCTTTGAGAACTCCTCAGCGTTCATGTGGAGTTATTTTATTCAGGAAGGAAATATAGTTTTGGCTTCCCCTATGTATAAAAATAGAATTAAACAGGTTTTTTATGTAAAAATAACAGTTTAATCAGATTTAGGGAGACTTGGATTTCCCATAACCCAGTTCAGCTTTTGCAAATGCCAAAAATTGATTGGACAGTAAGAATTCGACCTCTACTCCACGAAATCCAGATATAAGTCATGATAATTCTATTTGGATGTAATCATCATGGCTGAGGACACATCGTCTGCAGAATCTAGCACAATTCCATTTCCTACCTTGACTATTATCTACCTAATATCAAAGGCAGAGAGCGTCATAGAAGAAATAAGTCAGAAATATAATAATATAACAGTTGAGGACTGTTATGGTTTCTTTTCTGGAGGAGTGAAACAGGATTACAAGAAAATCACAATATGGAGTCAAGGGATAGACAGTCTTTGGTTCAATGCATTGATCGCTAGGGTTAAAGAAGTGACTGGGGTTGAAACGGTTCCAGTTGTATCAGGCGGTATCATGTATTCGGTATAGGCTATCAGAATTCTATAACAAGATGATCCCGATCTGTTTATCCATTATACAAATATGGGTATTCAAAAGCTGTAAAAGCTGTAATACAGCCCATGGCTTGTCAAAGTCCCACTTCATTATTTCCATGATAATAGCAAAAAATGACAAGAGCTATTGCCAATCCTTATCCAGCATAGCAGTGGTGTGGGTTCTTTATCTTGTATACATTTATGGCGTGGTACTACGATATTAGGAACTTTACGAAACACGTCATTTGCTAATGATAAGGACTTAAAAGAGGAAATAGGACGAATAGAGTCTGCCCTTATTTCTAGACGAGTTATTCGACTTTAGACCGCGCCGTAATTCAAATAGAAGGAGTAGTATTAGGATTCTCATTTTTCAGGTCTATCAATAATCTATCGCCTACCTTCGGATACCCAATCCTTTCATATCTGCTTTTTGGCATAGTTACCTGAATAAAGGTTTGTGGATATGACTTGATTACCGTTTGTGGTTGAGCTCTAAGAATTGCTTCCAAAATGGGTTTGAGCTGTTGTCGAACCTCTGTGTCGGTTATTGCTCTGTCTACGGCTTCCAACATCATCTGCTGTTGAGAAATCGATTCCAACTCGACATCTTCAACAAGAGACAGCGCCACAGTTATGTCGTTGTCAGTAAGCTGGGTAATCTTATACCGAATTTGTGTTTCCTCCAAATCCAAATGATACACAAAACGTTCTTCATATTACTGTTTACATATTGGAGTAATAATTTATCAAAAGGAACAACTTGTCAGGAATAGCTAAAAGTGTAGTTTATAATAAGTAGATTGGACCATCAGGACTTGATTTTGAAAAAGATTTATTTTATTTAACTACGCTCACCAAGTTACTTTGACAACGGACATAGCTCTCTGTTTTAGAAATTAATATTGACCTCAACA
>JAKEIK010000025.1 GCA_022545895.1 Nitrososphaeraceae archaeon
CTATTATTGTGAAAACAGGAATAATTTAAGATTAAGATTATTGGTCATGAAAATTAAGACAGATAATCTACATATTTCTAACGCCATAAAAGTGAGGAACGTGAAGAGGATAACCAAGCTCGTCACATGCTAAAATTTGGTGATGAGTCAATTATAGAAATTGAAATGTGGAGTCGCAAAACTTATACTTACTTGGAAATCAATACACTAGAGCGATGCAACTGTGGGGTCGTAGCGAAGCCAGGCATCGCAACGGGCTCCAGATCTAAATAATAAGGGCTAGGTCATAGAGAGTGATACCCGTGGATCAAGGGTTCAAATGGATATGATGTGGTATCGATCCAGAACACATCCCTTCGGCCCCATTCACTCATATTGTTTCTCCCCCAACTAATATTATCGAAGGCTAAACTCAATTGCACCATATGATCCAAATGTTTTTTGAGCTTCAGGAATATGCTTTGCTATAGCTTCAAACGCTGATTCTACGAATAACTGAAGTGGTTGTTGTTTTTTGAATATCCTAGAAATGAATTTTCGCGGATTATTCAGTCTCTCGAAAAAGATAACTGAACTTTCCTCGATTATTATGTCAGCATCGTTGCAAGCTACTCCATGATTGAGTAGATGCTTTTCCAACTTTGCAGCAAATCTAGCAAAGTGTACCGAATAAGTTTCTTTATCCTGCTCCGGCAATGCTACCACTAGTAATTACTATCAGCGAAATATACCAATTGAATCATTATTATCTTTATCTTTCCAGCGTGTTACAAATCACTTGATTAATACAGCATTAGGTCCAATTGTACATTGAAACAAGAACACAAAAGAGGTGGGGAAGGGATTCGAACCCTTATAGATTCGCTATCCACGAATTGACATGCTGCAGGCGAACGCATAGCCTCTCTGCCACCCCACCTTATTCAAATGGCATTTGGTTCTCAATTTAAATTATTTGTCACTAGTTGATTCGACTGACTCCAATCCTTTTATCTCGTATTAGCACATTTTGGCCACATATAATATGAAAAATCTTTTGATGCGTAATTAGCATTTGTCCTCTATTCGGGATTATTCAGCCTTGGGTCTCTTTTCGATGGGATTATACTCACAGCCCATCGGACCACAATATCTGCCTACATATACTGCCTTAGGTCTGTAAAGTGCCGGTTTTGGAGCCGCTTCGGCAAATTTTTCTTCAATTACGTGTGCAGACCAGCCAGAAATTCGGGATATCGCAAAAATGGCGGTATTAAGATCTCTAGGTATTGCCAGACTATAATAAAGTGAAGCACTATATAGGTCCACGTTTGGATAAATTGACTGCTTTCTGTTTTCGTAAAAATATTTTCTTGTCACCTTTTCGATTTGTTCGGTGATGTCAAACCAAGGAGTATTTCGTTCTCTGGCAATTGCTTTAGATAGTCTGTACAGAACCTCTGCCCTAGGATCGGTTGTTCGATATACGGCGTGACCCATGCCCATTATCTTTTCATTATCCTTCAATTTTTTTACAACCCAGTTCTCGACGTTGTTGCTCTCACCAATCTCAAGGAGCATGTTCATAACTTGTGTATTTGCTCCACCGTGCAGCGATCCTGAAAGTGCTCCAATTGCTCCACTAATACTAGCGTACAAATGAGCTTTAGTTGAGGCGATCTCTCTGGCTGCAAATGTGGAAGCATTAAAACTATGCTCAGCGTGAAGTATTAGACAAATATCGAAGATTTTAGCGACCTCATGAGTAGGTCTCTCGCCGAATAGCATGTATAGGAAATTCTCGGCATGCGTAAGCTCCTCTAAGGGCTCCAGTGGCTCAAGCCCTTGCCTTATCCTGTTCCATGCAGCAACAATGGTGGGAATTGTTGAAATTAGCATTATGGCTCGTTGAACGTTCGTTTCTTTAGTATCATCCTGAATGTCAGGATCGTAATCAGCAAGATCTACTGCGGAAGACTGCAAGATGTCCATCGGCCTAGCAGTCGGCGGTCTATTTTTCAAATTTTTATAAATTCCATCATTCAAAGTTCTCATTTCCCTCAATCCAGAAGTAAATTGCAACAGTTCACTTTTTGTTGGCAAATCACCGAACAACAGGAGGAAACAAGTCTCCTCAAAAGTTGAATGACTAACTAAATCCAAAATGTCATAACCCCTATAAATGAGCTTGCCATTTTCTCCATCTATTGCACAAATTCTAGTATCCGCAACCTCAATATTCCTCAAGCCTATATTCCGTGCGTCCATCTAAACTATAATGTGTGAATTTTGTATATTAAACTAATGTTTTCTAAATATTCGGTTTTGATAATAAATTGTGTAGAGGCAGATATATCTGGTCCACAAGAAGCTGTCGTTTCTCCCCCCAAGGTGATTATGATAGTATTCTACAGAGGCAACCCAGGATTTGGCCTGAGTCAGAACGCCCTTCTGTTGTCTTCCAACTATTATTACGAAAAGTGCGTCTGAATTAAAAGGAATCATTTGAATTTAGTGAAACACTTTATTTTGTCCCACATACTAGATCAGTGGATGCTGATGAAGTGAAGGAAGAGCCGTCTGAATTTAATGATGACGATTATGAGTACCGAAGCATCATTCATTTGTTTCAAACAAATACCGATTTAAAACGAATGTAACTTCAGGAAATGATTGAAGAGATACCTTATGCAATATTCGTCGTATGCCGGAGGCGGGACTTGAGCCCGCGACCTTTCGATTATGAGTCGAACGCTCTGACCAAGCTGAGCTACCCCGGCGCGCTCAGCCCTTTTCCTAATGTGATTTCTGAACGCATAATATATTCTATTCAAGGACGAAGATTACCAAACTCTTACAGACAAAGACGAGATCAGCATGGATCTAATTATCGCTTTTGGCTGGATCATAGTGCGCATGACGCGAATTTAGCGCTAAAAACTGTACTAAGTCAGTTAGTCACAAATGGAATAATTTCTATGCTGTGTTTCTTCAAACCCTACTTAAGCTCGATAGATTTAAAATTTCATTTGTCGGCAAATCTCTCGCTCAAAGAGGAGTTTGATTCCTGATTTTGGACCAAGAGACAAGATCACGTGATATATTGCTCATTGACTATGGAGTGAATAAAGATTATGGTCTCCGTTTCAGTAACTTACTATTCATATCGGAAGATTAGCAGCTGATTTTGGGGGAGGACGATTATCAAATTTGCGTCGCCTGAAAATTTCACAATTGCCACAACAAAAAATTCAAGAATTAAAAGAATCTAAATTAAAGTCAATTCCTTAAGTCAGCCAGATTCTAAATTGACATTCGGTCAATTTGTTCTGGTAAATCCCACGGTTTCGGATTTATGAAAGGTCAACTATTCAGTGCGAGTTCAGGATCCTGGCAAATTCAATTCTTTCTTATATTACCTTACATACATCCCTGGCAGTTCTTATTTGAATAATTGAAGATATCACGCTCCCCCCAATTGATTTGCACTGGAGTTTTACAGGGAGTTGTGAACAGAGCTACACTTATTGAATTTTAAGTTTTATCAAATTCTGGCCACCTATTTTTAC
>JAKEIK010000297.1 GCA_022545895.1 Nitrososphaeraceae archaeon
GATGTCGGCTCTTCCCATCCTGGTTCTGCAGCAGGAGCCAAGGGTGGGGCTGCTCGCCCATTAAAGGGGAACGTGAGCTGGGTTTAGACCGTCGTGAGACAGGTCGGTCTCTGCCTGACAGGGGCGTAGTTGTCTGAGGGGAAGTTGCCCCTAGTACGAGAGGAACAGGGCAACGCAGCCTCTGGTCTATCAGCTGTCCGACAGGGCACGCTGAGCAGCTAAGCTGTGTAGGATAACTCCTGAAAGCATCTAAGGAGGAAGCCTCTCCCGAGAAAAGACATCTTTCCGTAAGGAGGAGGGCGGCTATAGAAGATGGCGTTGATGGAACGGAGGTGTACGCATCAAGCTTCGGCGAGGTGTTCAGCCTGCCGTGACCAATAGCCCAAGGCACCTGAAAAATTTCTACTGGTTAGCATGGTAGGTCGCCTTTAAGGAACGTAAAGAATAATCAGTATCGAGTAGAATAAACTTGTTCTTGTTGCATGATGATTTTTTTATCTCAATAAACGCATGACAAAAACTGTAATATGTAAGTAAAATGAAGGCTAGATAAATCTGATTACACATGTCGCTTTACGATTTTCATTCTTATGTGAACAAAACTAATTTATCGAAAGTATGGTATGAACGGGCATGTAAGGTGTTTCCGGGCGGAATCAGTCATAATATTAGATTCTTTCCGCCATATCCATTCTTTGTAGAACGAGCTCACGGCAAAAATCTCCACGATGTAGATGGAAACACGTTTGTTGATTTCTGGATGGGTCATTGGGCACTAATATTGGGCCATTCGCCTCAAAGCGTTGTCCAACCTCTTGAAAAGGCGTTGGGTCAGGGGACGATATTTGGAACTGTTAATGATACAAGTGTACTTCTTGGAGAAATAATTCAAAAATTCGTGCCAAGTGCCGAGCTCATGAGATTCTCTTCAACTGGGACCGAAGCAACTATGTACGCTACAAGGATTGCTCGTGCATTTACCGGAAAAAGAATTGTTGCCAAAGTACTTGGGGGGTGGCACGGATTTAATTCTGACCTGATGCACTCAGTCAATTATCCCTTCGAAATAAATGAAGGATTGGGACTCATTGGGGGCGAAGGAGATTTTGTTGAATCATTACCTTTTAACGATCTTGCCGGTTCTATCGCAATTTTGGATACTGTCAAAGATGACCTTGCTTGCATTATACTCGAGCCCATATTAGGAGGGGCTGGATGCGTTGTTGGAGAAAGGGAATACCTAGTAGGCTTGCGAGAATATGCAAATAAAAATAATGTGCTCTTGATAATGGATGAGATTGTCACAGGATTTAGACTAAATTTTGGCACTTTATCTGCATCTTATGGTATAGAACCAGATTTATTGACTCTCGGAAAAATAGTTGGAGGAGGGTTTCCAATTGGCGTTGTTAGTGGCAAAAAGGAAATAATGAAAATTGCTGATACGTCTCTTAAGGAAAAGCCTGATCGATGCTATGTAGGTGGAGGGACATTTTCTTCAAACCCAATATCAATGAAGTCAGGCCTTCTTACAATGAATTATCTAAAAAGGAACAACGAAACGATTTATACAAAAATTAATCGACTTGGCAAGGAAGCTAGGTCCAAACTCCACCAATTATTTGCTGATTTTGGTATTGATGTTGAAGTTACTGGGCTTGGATCGCTTATTAATGTCCACTTTCTGAACCAGAATGTGAAGATTATAAAAAATGCAACCGATGCAGCGATGACTGACCAGGAGAAACTTCTCAAATATCATCTCTGTCTTCTTGCTGACTATGGAATTTTCTTTCTACCAAAAAAAATGGGTGCTATTTCTTTCGTACATGATAACGAAGATTTAGATCTTTTGCTTTCTGCCACCAATGACATAATTAACCGAGGGATTTTGAGCAAAGTATAGCAAAGAGAAAATAATGGCTCTTTGACTAAATGGGTTGGTACGAAATGTGAATATATCATTTAGGCCATCAAAGAGTTGATCAATAAAATTGATTTAGTACTCTTTATTTTGATCTAATTGATTTGATTCCAATTAAGCTGTGTCTATCAGGACCGAGTGAATCTAGCGTGCACCCTATTGCGCTATCTGAAGAACAAGTGGGATTCAATCAAAGCGATACCGTTGGGAATAAGAAAAGGGTTTGGGTGGAGGCCTACGGATGTTCGGCGAGCATGGCGGACTCAGAAATGATAAAAGGAATTCTCATCAGAGGGGGCTACGATCTATCCCCCGAACCAGGAATGTCTGACCTGAATCTTATTGTTACTTGTGGAGTGAAGGAATCGACAGAACATAGGATGCTGGCTCGAATAACAGCTCTTGCAAAATTAGAGAAACCCCTGGTGGTAGCGGGCTGTCTTCCGAAATCAGATCGGGCCCTCTTGGAGAGGTACTGTCCTGAAGCTTGTTTGCTGGGCCCCCACGCGCTGGATAAAACACTCGATGTAGTTAATAACTCAATCAAGAACAAAAGGATGGTCGCACTAAACGATTCTGTTACTGACAAAGTTAATCTTCCTAGGATTAGATTTAATGATGCGGTAAGCATCATCCAGATTTCAAGCGGCTGTTTGAGTGATTGCTCGTTCTGTCAAACAAAACTAGCGAAAGGACACCTTAGAAGTTACCGTCTTGGAGACATATTACGACAGATGGAGTATGATGTAGCGGACGGATGTAAGGAAATCTGGTTAACCTCTACTGATAACGGTTGCTACGGTCTTGATATAAATACCAATTTAGCCGATTTGCTAGATGCCGGTTGTAAAATCCCTGGAGAGTTTAAGGTAAGAGTAGGAATGATGAATCCAATGTACTTACCTAGATTCATGGACAAACTCCTTGTTATTTTGTCAAAATCTGACAAACTCTTCAAATTCCTACATATCCCAGTTCAAAGTGGAAGTGAGAGAATACTCAGAAAAATGAAGAGAGGACATAGTTCAGATGTGTTCTGCCAGATAGTGGACGCGTTCAGAACTGCTATCCCTGAAATTACTATTGCTACCGACCTGATAGCTGGGTTTCCATCGGAGACCGATGAGGATTTCCAAAGGACTGTCGACTTGATAAAAGCAACCAAACCTGATGTTATAAATTCCTCAAAATTCAGCCCTCGTCCAGGGACCCTGGCTTCAAAATTTACTAGGGTTGATACCTCGGTAGTAAAGGCTAGAACCAAGAAACTTCATGAACTGATAAGGCAGGTTACGTATAGCAGGAATATGCAATGGAAAGGATGGGAAGGAGAGATATTGGTTGATGAGGTAAATGATAAATTTATCCAAGGCAGGAATTACGCCTATAAGCCTGTTATACTATATGATGTCCTTCCCAAGATAAAAATTGAAAGAAATCAACTATTAGGTAAAAGATTAACCGTAAAAATTAAAGAAGTTTCAAATTTTTGCCTAAAAGGATCTATCATGACATAAGACGTTCAAATAAAATCAATTTTTTTGAACTACATATGTGCATCTAGTTAATCAATAAAGCTTTTATCTTAATTTTTCATGCTCAAAACGGGGTACGGTTACTAAGTTGGATAATTTTGAATTGAAGGGACCGGTGTTATTAGTTGGGATTGGAGGACTGGGTCGGAAAATAGCTCTCGAGGCAAAACGTTGCACTGACTTTGACTGTATGGTAATCAGTAACGACAAACGCGATGTAGAAGATGAAAATTCACTGTACGTGGACTGTAGACCGTGGATTAATCCTGGCATCTTTAGAATTAGATCTTCCCTTCAGAATTATGAATCAGAAATCATGAAGATCTTCTCAAGATATGGGACGGTTATACTCATCTCAAATCTTGGTGGGAATTCAGGCACGGCTTTATCTCCACTATTGTCCAATATCGCAAAATTCTCTCTAAATCTCAAACTTATTAATTTTGTAGTTATGCCTTTTCGGTACGAAAAGGAAAGGTTGTTTAACTCTGCTGTTTCTCTAAAGAGACTCAATTCTGCTTCAGACGCAGTATTTGTAATAGACAACGATGCATTTTTGGAAATTAATCCTGATTTGTCACTAGAAGAATGTTTTACTATAACAAATAAAACTTTAGTTCATATTATAAAACTGATGCCTTCAATAAATCTCCCACCTGGAAAGAGAATAATCTCAACCAGCAGTTCAGAGGAACTTGGTGTGGAAAATGCGCTGAGGGATTCTCTTGCTATGCTCTATTCGTCATCAGACCCAGACTCACTAGGAAAATCATTCTTGTATATAAATAATGGAATTGCAGGATCTATTGGAAATTTGAACTCAATTGTAGATAAGTTGAGGAAGATTCAAAATATTGACAGGAATGCGGAAATCGATCTTTCTCCATCTCATACTTTTGATCGTCCGGTTAATCTCGTAACGTTGGTAGAGGGGCACTCAAAGTTTGATTCATACGACCCGTTAGCAATAATTCCTAGAGATAGCTGTTTAGATTGGGAAATCCCAGAGTCTCATCCTGATATTGTTCTCCAACTGAGTAATATTGAATAGTGAACCGATTGCTACGGTTCTTCATGAAATAAAAGATACATGATATTCCAAATTAGCTTTGTAGAGTTTATTTTGTAAGAAAGTCTAGATTTCAACTGGTAGTATGAAAAATAACTATTCTAGATCTTTGGCTTTGCTTATTTCAGACCCTTGATCTTTCGTTTCTTCAGCAATTCTTGGTTCCGTGAAGGAACTCACTATGACCACATCATCTTCTCTTATCATTCTAACTCGAACAGTTCGAGGAGGATTAGTTTTGCCTTTTCGCCATATGTACCTGTTCAAGTCCTGTTCAATCTTTATTTTGTCTGTTTTCATATGTTTCTTTGCAAATTCCTTTATCATATTCAAGACCCTGTCGGTTCGTCTGTATTGGGGAGTACCCCATGCCTTTCCCAACCTTATCGTATAAACACGCGTTAAACTTTCTTCATTCTCGGCCATCCAATCTCACTCCGAAATTATCCTACACCTACGTCTGACTTTCTCCACGCTCTGCGTTTTGGATTAGTCCTGACATGACGATGAGTTCTAATAATTACCCAGGCTGGCACTGGCCTATTCTGTTTGATGCGTTTGATCAATCGCTTCTTTCTAGATGTATTCTTTCGTGCAGCCATTTTAATCATTTTTAATATTCCTCCTTTTAAGTGTTGGTCTGAATGAAAATCTCCCTCCAATCTTATTGTTAATGTTAGCACGTTGGGTATCCACCATTGATTTGAATACGTCTATGAATGATGAAGGGGTAAAGAATAATAATTCTATGATACTATTAGTACAAAAGGAATCCCCGTTGGGTTATGAATCAGTTTGCCTAATTTGTTTTAAATTTCTTGCTACTATTTACGACGAGAAGAAGATGAAAAGTGTTCATGTTATGTCGGAGGAAGAAATGAAGATAGCGACATGCAAGAGCATTTACCACAAAAAACTCACTGATGGTACGAAGTCAACAAATCAAGGTAGGTCTGCGTGGATCACATGGTGTGTGTGAATTTCCATATAGTTGATTGAGGTGCAACTCTAATTTCGTAAACGTGGGAGTTCCTTGATTATTTCAACGGATAGAAACGATTAGATAGTGAGCGTACCCTTGCAATTTACAAAACTAAATCAAGTTAATTTTAATCTAATTCATGATCCAGCTCCAAGTTTGGTGAAAGTATAACCCTTATTACAGCAAACAGCAGAACGAAGCCGGTATTTCGGAGATCCATTCTCTTGCCTTATGATGATAAATGCTACCATCACTTTAAACTATTAGTGACCAGGATTCAATTTTTTCAGTCATCAACTAAGATTCTACCGTGCATTGTAGCGGGATGAAACGAACAGTAATATTGATAAATTCCAGAATTGTTACTAGCAATAGCAGTAGTAAAATCTTGATCGCTGGATAAGTATCCTGTATTCACATTCAATTCATCTATTATAAAGTCGTGTTTTGTAAAGTCCTTGTTAACAATCGTTATTCTTAGTGGTATGTTTGTCTTCGCGTGTATGTCTGGATTCGTAGAATTGAACAAGTTGTCTTTCGCGACCAGAATAATGCCTTCGTTTTTTAGAGTCTTTATTGTATCATTTGATGAGATAAGATTACTTACTGCCCACATGGTACCTACAACGGTAAAAGATATCGCTACGATCGCGATGATATTATTCTTCATGTCTTGAAACGGACAGACCAGTTCTAAATTCTATTCCCTCTTTTGATATGCAATCCCGAGAAATAAATTGTTGAAGAATGTCACCTTAAATTGCGAGCACCACAACTATTGTTTGGCATTCCACAAAGATGAGATTTAAGTTCTAATTCCAATAATAATATAAATAAAAATGATAGTTGAGGGCTAAAATTAATGGGATTTTGATCTAATTTGAATGCACAGAAAGTATCATAAATTCTGCGTTCTTATTCATTTGATTCAGGCGATGCCTCAGATGATTCGCTGGACGATGACTGTTGCTCTGATGGCTGAGAACTTGCCTCTGTTGCAGAACTTCCATCAACAATTTCAGCAGTTGCGAATCTGTTACCAACTTGAGTAACACGTATCTTCGCATTCTGTCCAACCTTTCCATCTTTAACAAAAATTACAAATCCTTGTATCCTAGCAATGCCGTCTCCTTTTCTGCTTATTTCCGTAACTTGCACATCATATTCCTTACCTGACTCAACGGGTTTTGGACCAAACATGTCGTTCCTTCTATAACCACCGTAACTCATACTTTATACCTTATGAATGTCATTCTACCGACCTAATATAAACTGTCAATATTTTTGAATATCAGGATCCTATTCTAAAGGTATCATAGCACAGATTACGAAGACTTTCTATCGCAGAAAGAGCAGCAAGCATACTAGTTCTTGGATTTTCAACCATAGGATTATTGCGGACAATAATGTGGATATCACCAAAATTTCCCGATGCAAGAATCTCGTGCTGGTTGATCTTTATGTCTGGATCAGCAATCACTCTAACAAGTGTTCTCTTTAAACCAATGCCTGCTAGGGCAAGAGTAACAGCCACGTTTACGTTTGCAGGAAACATCAAAATTGCATCTTCTGCCGATCCCTCATAAAGCAGTGTTTTTGTAGCAATTCTTTCAGATTTTATTTTAGATGAGTTAAAGAATGGTGCACCAGATAATGCTACTGGATTCTTGGTTGTCGTTATGCTAAGACTTGTCAAATTCTTTTTTACACTTCTAATCATATCTATTCCTGCGATAGCACCGGTAGGTATCACAATCTTAGCATTTTTCTCATCGGCTAAGGTTACAAATTCCGTGAGAAGTATGGGATCGGCAAATACGCCAGTGCTCAGAACTAAGAATTTTTTTCCAAATTCAAGGATTTTCTTACCGTAGTTTCTAACTGCCATTTGAGAAGCCGCTTCCACTATTATGTCGACAAACGAAAAGAGAGAGGAACTGAGGAAATCTTGGAAATCGGAAAAGATCTGAATGTCGCGAATGTTCAGTTTGTCCAAGACTTCTTCTACCGCATGCTCTCTCGTATCTACAATGGCTACTGCTTTTGCATGCGGGATTTCACCATTCTTGATTGACTTTATAATTTCAGTACCTATCGAACCGCAACCTATTAGCGCGATTAGTGTTTTCATAAAAGCTTACAACATTTGATCTACGGGTAGCACCATAAGATCGAAAATGGACAAGTAAATCCCAATTCTTGCTTAGACAATACACTAATAGCGTCTAGGCCGGCGCTCAGGTTTCTTTTGTCCAGGCTGACGTCTCTTTTCAAACCTCTTGATGTAATTATTCTTATTTCGAATTTTTGAAATGGGGCTAGCTCTGGGTTTTGCTTCGATTTTTGGAGTCTGACCTCTAACTTTACCTGCTTTTGTTAATGAGCCATGTGTCGGCATGACCTTCTAGTACTGTGATTATAATATATCTATTCCGGATTTAGATATGCAAGTTATTAGGAAATCCAATATGGCAAGTATTGCCCCAATTTACTCCAACAAGGCAACTATCTCCTAAATTATACTAATTTAAATCTCTAGTAAGAGTTAGAACATTAGCTTTGATGAAACTTGCACAAGTGGGATATGCTGAGCAGATACAATCTCTCAAGAAGGAAATGAACGCAATCATTCTAGCACATAACTACCAGTTGCCAGAAGTGCAAGATGCAGCTGATTTTATCGGTGACTCATTAGCATTGTCAAGACAGGCGGCGGAAACTAATGCGGACATTATTGTTTTTTGTGGAGTCCACTTTATGGCCGAGACTGCTTCCATACTTTGTCCCGACAAAAAAGTTTTGATTCCAGACCTCCAGGCAGGCTGTTCGCTGGCCTCAACTATTAACGCTGTTGAGCTTGTATCTTGGAAAAAGGAACATCCGGACGCCGTTATTGTCAGCTACGTGAATACAACCGCTGAAGTCAAAGCATTGTCTGATTACTGTTGCACATCTTCAAATGCTGTCAAGGTAGTTGAAAGTATACCAAAAGAACGTGAGATATTGTTTTTACCCGACTTTTTTCTAGGATCCTATGTAGCAAAAGTGACTGGACGAAGTAAAATGTTTATTTGGCCTGGAGAATGTCATGTGCATGCTGGCATCAAAGCTGAAGATATCAATGATAAGATGCAGAGGTTTGCGTCTGCAGAATTTCTAATACATCCAGAATGCGGCTGTACGTCCTCCACACTTTACCACACGTCCACTGGGGAGATCGACGTAAATGCTCATATTCTGTCTACAGATGGAATGATGCGACATGTGAGAGAATCTAATGCAAATCAATTTGTGGTGGCTACAGAGACTGGTATATTACATAGAATGAAAAGAGAAAATCCTGATAAAGCATTCATTCCTGTAAAGGAGGAGGCAGTTTGTAAGTATATGAAAATGATAACATTAGAAAAAGTAGTGAATTCTTTGATGAAAAAAAGATATGAAGTGAAAGTTCAAGATCATGTCGCGGAGAAGGCTAGAAAATCAATACTACGTATGATGGCAGTTTCCTAATTCGGTAAAATTCATCTTCTGTGTTTATTTTAGATAAAAAAAAGGCGGTGTTAATTCTTATAACGACAAATCAACCTCGAGTGAAAAGTCAACAGATTTAACGGAGTGAGTTAACGAGCCAACAGAGATTATATCCGGAATTGACTTTGCAAATTGAGATACATTGGCCAAGCTTATCCCCCCGGAAATTTCAAGCAAACATTTTTGTCGTAATCCCAATTCCTTCAAGACTCTATTGGCGTTCTCAACTTCTTGCGGTGAGAAGTTATCTAGCATTATGATATCAGCTCCGTAATTAATCGCTTCTATAGCTGACTGAAGATCCGTTACCTCACATTCCACCTTGATATTGTTACCGACTAATTTTTTTGCACTCGAGATTGACTCTCTTATGGAACCTGTTAGAACCAGATGGTTGTCTTTGATAAGGACCATTTCGTCCAGTGAATTTCTGTGAGCTCTTCCGCCTCCAATTTTTATCGCTTTTTTGTCAAAAAATCTTAAACCCGGTGCTGTTTTTCGAGTACCAGCTATCTCAATATCTTTAGAAATTTTCTTGACCACCTCGACAAATTTCTTTGTTTCTGTAGCTATTCCACTCATTCGCATAAGTAGATTTAATGCTGTTCTTTCTGCCTTGAGAATGTCTCTAGCTCGGCCTTTAATTTTCATTACTTCATTCCCATGACTAACTATAGAACCCTCATCAACCAATGATTTGCACGAGCATTTGCACAAATCAAAAACTATTCCAACTTCCCTTAAACCTGCTACTACTGCCTGTTCGGAGTCCTTGCAGAGTATCGTTGATGACGCTAGTAAATTTGGCTTAAGAACTGAATTGCTTGTAATGTCTCCACGGCCAATGTCTTCTCTAAGAAAGTTAAGTAAAGCTTTTCTTTCGTCTAAATAGTTCCTAAATGACGGAGAATCATCGCGTTGGTTCAAGATACCTTTAGAGCATATTTATAAGGTGCCACAATTTGAAGGGTGGATGCTATCATGGATTTGTCTGCGTCGAAAACCAATATTATTCCGGACCAATCAGAACTAAGGTCTGTTGATTTGCATATCGGGCATACCTTGCCTGTTGTTAAAGCCTTACATTTCCTGCAAGCTACTTCTCTTGCCAATTAAGCACTAGCCACTCCCTTCTTTTCTTTTGGATGGCTGGGGACTTGTGTCTGTTTTGCTTCTTTTGGATGGCTGGGGACTTGTGTCTGTTTTGCCTTCTTTAATTCCTCTTCTATCCACTCCACAGCTCCCAAGAATGGCTGTCTACAAGTTATACCTATTTTGCCCATGGCCGTTCCTTTCCCTAGACTCACGGCTGTTACTCGAGCTCGAATCTTTGAGCCGATCTTAAGAGACCTGGCTGATTGGTTTGCCACTATCACGCCTTGTTTGACGTCACTTTTAAGGTAGTCATCAGTAATCTGGGATAGATGTAATAATGCATCAGTAGGACCAATTCTGACGAATGCACCAAAATCAGTGATTTCTACAATTTCGCCTTCCACGATCTCTTGCAATTTCGGATAAAACGTAAGCGCTCTAAAGCTAACTTTGTGATAGGTAGCTCCGTCGCCAGCGACTAGTTTTCCTACAGAATTGGTTTTGGCATCTATTATCATAATTACATATCCCAACTCAGGGCTTATCATGCTTTCATACTTTTCTTTTAGAATTTCAGTTGCTGTGACATTCAGTGAGCTTTTCATACGGTTTGGAGGAATTCTGACAACATCGTCCAGATGCACAATGGCAAACATTACCTTTACTGCAGAGTGGTTTGAACGATCAATTTATGAACCTTTTCATTCCTTGGGGAAGACGCAGATATGCCAAGTGTAATTCAGTTTCTATATCCATACAATATCACTCCACTTGAAGCAAATAAGGTTAAAGGCACGAGTACGACTATGGAAATTTTGTAATTTGTTTGCAGCTGCATTATACCTCATCAGTTATCTGGAGTGGGGCGTTGTATTTCCTCCGCAATGCATGAAAGGAACAACTTATGTTACATTTTGGCAGCAAGGTGGAGGTTAAGACTTGCCATGCCAAGCGGTATATTTAGGTCAATTCAGCAGGTCTAGCAGTTGAAAATGGAGTTTCAAGACAGTATCTTTGGTGTTGTAGAGGTTGTAACGGACGAGCCGTTCACGATGTATGATTTAAATACTTTCTTGAGTGATCGTAAACAAATGGTATCGCTCGAACAAGTATATTCTTCCCTAAGGAGGGTTGTGGACCCTGAATTACATAAAGATATAGTATCAATGGGAATGATTAAGGATCTTTCTATTAATGGTGATAAAGTGGGTTTCACATTAGAACTTACAACGCCTGCATGCCCGTTCAACACAGAGATCGAACAGGACGTGCGAAACACAATCGCAGAACTGGGTGTATCCGATCTGGATCTGAAAGTAACGGCCAGAGTTATGGAAGGCAGGGCAATTTCTATGGATGAGCTGCTTCCAGGTGTCAAAAATATTCTCGCTGTAGCCAGTGGAAAAGGTGGAGTTGGGAAGACAACAGTCTCGGTGAATCTAGCCATTTCTTTGGCGAAAACCGGTGCAAAGGTAGGATTGTTGGATGCAGATATTTACGGGCCGAGTGTCCCCCTGATGTTTGGCCTGAAAGACGCGCCTCAGGTAATCAACAACAAGATTGAGCCTATAGTTTCTGAAGGTGTCAAAATCATTTCAATGGGATTTTTCTATGAGCAATCTCAACAAGCCGGAATCTATAGGGGGCCTATAGTATCTGGAATTGTTAAACAGTTCCTCACAGATGTCAATTGGGGTGACCTCGATTATTTGATAATAGATCTGCCGCCTGGTACGGGTGATGCTCCTCTTACATTAGCACAAACAATACCGATAACAGGAATCATTATAGTCACCACACCACAAGATGTTGCAATGAACGTGGCAGTAAAAGCGATAGGCATGTTCAACAAACTGAACGTACCGATAGTGGGTGTGATCGAAAACATGAGCTATCTTGAGTGTCCTCATTGTGAAAATAAGATCCCCATATTTGGGGCTGGAGGCGGACAGAAAGTGAGTGAAAAATTCAATATTCCTTTTATTGGCCAGATCCCATTGCACCCCCAGATTATGGTTGGGAGTGACAGTGGCAAACCTGTGACTATTGCAGAGCCTGCATCATCCAATTCTATGGCATTTGATAAAATAACAAGAACGGTGGCAGGACGAGTGAGCATAATTGCTGAAGAGCTTAAAGAACAGGCAGAAAGAGATCGGCAGATTGAATTGAAACAAGAAGAAAAAATAGAAGGACGGCATGACGAAACAGTCGGTAGACCTACAGAGGATCAAAGAACAGCAGCTCCACCACAGCCTCAAGATGCAACTCAAACCTGAGATTATTGAAGAATTAAAAAAACCCCAGGGAATTCTTATTCTAGATGAGCAAATAACACTGGAGGGTATTGAGAAATATCTGATAAACTCGCAAAAAGTAATTTCCGTGGGAGATGCCACAACAAATAAGCTATTGTCATTTGGAATAGTCCCTGACGTTTCCGTAATTGATGGTTATGAAAGGCGAAAGAAAAAGACTACCAGTTCAACAAAAGCAACGATTTATTCGCTGAATTCTAAAAAGAACGTATCTTTGTTCTCGTGTGTTAACCCTCCAGGAAGTATTTCTGTTGACTCTATATCGATAATCAAGATTTCTCTTAGAAGCAAGAAACCTGTTATCATGGAAATCATAGGTGAAGAAGATCTATTGGCTCTTCCATTCTTTTTACTGGCAAGAAACGATTCGATGATTTTTTATGGACAGCCAGGGGAAGGGATGGTAGTTGTTAGAGTAACGGATGCGGTTAGGAAGAAAGCCAAGGAATTAATTGGAATGTTCGAATAGGAATGAATACTGTAGGGGCATGATGAGGTGGTGGCTGTATGAGGAAGGATTCAAAAATGATTAAGAAACTACAGATTTCTGACCCCTACTTTTCTATGCGATTAGACCCCATCTAGAAATGATATCGTCATATGAGATGCTATGGAACCAAAATCTTGAAAATCCTCGGTTCGTTAGAAGCTACTTCTGCGATCCTGATTAGATTATTATCGCTAACTTTTCCTGTGACAATCGCATTTACATTTTGTCATTCTTATGTCAAACGAACAATCATGATCGGAATTACATGATTCCCCAACTGGCCATTCACCAGGACAGTCACTATGACGATCTCTCTTACAAAAAAATGTCAATAGCATCAGCACATATTCCTTTTCATCCGTTATTTTGTTGTTTATATTTGTGTATGTACTTGATCCAATACATAAAAGTCCTGCACGCTTATTTCAGACGAGTTTATCTTAAAAACTAAGTAACTACATTACACGCGATTTACTGAAAAAATCAAATTTGAGACATATTTTAAAAGTGGGAGGCGTAATCACAAAGATTATCTTAGAGATTTTATCCTTAGTGACGTACATTCATGAATGGCAGCATAGGCATAATTTGTATAACCAAACACGGCATAGAGATCGCACGGAGACTTAAATCTCTACTTCCTACTGCGCAAATATTTGCGCAATCAAAGCATAGTGATTCACAAGGCGATGTAACGTGGTTCGATGAGAGTGCCTCAAGCCTTGTATCTAAGGTTTTTAAAACTCACGAAGCCCTGATCTGTATTTTCTCATTGGGCGCAGTTATCCGGCTCATATCTCCGCTGCTATCCGATAAGAAGAAGGACCCTGCAGTACTTGTTATTGATGATAAGGCTAATTTTGTAATAAGCGCATTGTCAGGACACTTGGGCGGCGCCAATGCCTTGTCTAGAAAAGTAGCAGATTTACTAAACGCACAAGCAGTTATTACAACAGCCGCTGATGTTAACGAGACCATTGCGGTCGATCTACTTGGAAGGGAGTTTAACTGGACAATCGAAAATTTTGAAAATGTTACCAAAGTTAGTGCATACGTGGTAAACGAGGACAGAGTAGGAATTTTTCAAGATTCAGGGGAGAAGGATTGGTGGAAAGGTTCTAAATTACCTGCCAACATCACACTTGTTGGAACGATGGAAGATCTCAGGACGTCAGAATTCAAAGCCTGTCTAATAATTTCGGATCGATTGGTACCATATGTGGAATTAATTGAGAAATCAGTCATATATAGACCAAAAAGCTTGGTCGTTGGAGTTGGATTTCATAGAGACACTTCGGCCGAAGAGATCAGGAAGGGAATGGAAGAAGTATTCAAGGAGAAGGGACTTGCGCTCGACTCTGTGAGGAACATTTCTTCACTCAATAAAAATGATCCTGATGGCGGACTAAAGAAATTTTCAGAAATGTTTAAGATACCCCTAGAGTTGTACGATAAGACTTTACTCGCAAAGGTAACAGTACCGAATCCTTCACAAGTGGTTAAGAAATTTGAGGGGATTCCAAGTGTTTCAGAAGCATCGGCAATTCTAAGTTCAGGGGGGGATCTAATTATTCCGAAGCACAAATTTCCTCCCAATCTTACACTGGCTGTTGCTAAAATTAACTTTGGGTGATGATTTTGAAAAGAGCAATGTTGATAATTGATAGAGGCAGCAGAGAACCTGAAGTGAAAGAAGAGCTGGGCGCGATTTGCGAGGTGGTAAAGAAAAAAGGCGGGTATGATTTTACGGATTTTTGCTTTCTTGAAGTACTGCCTCCGTTTATTGAAGAAGGAATCAATCGTTGCATTTCGGAGAATGTTGATACCATCACCGCAATGCCTTATTTCTTGTATCCCGGAATGAAACTTAAAGAATCAGTAAAAAAATGTGCAAGATTGTGTTATGACATGGGAATTAAGGTCATCTTCACAAAACCACTGAGTTATCACTCAATACTTCAAAAATTGTTGATTGAAAGGATAGAGGATCTCAAGTCTAAAATGAATATTTCATCACTAAATGCAGACTGCGACATTCTTGTCATAGGACATGGCAGCAGCGATAAAGGAGCAAGAACCGCATTCGAATATACTGTGAATGGGATAGTGCCATTGTACAAGAGTGTCAATTTTTGTTTTCTCGAATTAGATAAGCCGAATATAGAAGAGGGTGTAAGAAATATCGTTAGCAAAGGAACAGGACTTTTAATTGTCGTTCCCTATTTTCTTCATAGAGGAGCGCACACAAAGAAAGATGTTAGGGATGACCTGTACTCCGCACTTGAGAAATATCGTCTTAAAGAAGCACACCTCACGGAGCATCTTGGAGCAGATGTAAAGATGGTGAATCTTATACTTGAACGTGCGAGAGAGGCAGAATCAAACATTGTTTGACACTGACGACTTGAAAACTCGCTCACGGTCGAGGGAAATGTCGGAAAAATCATTGGGAATTGAAGAACAAAGTATGAGAATAATCGATTCCGAGGTTGGAACTCATAAGTACAATTATCTCGAATGGTCCATCGTCAGGAGAGTTATACATGCCACTGCAGACTTTGATTTTGCAAAATCCAATGGTATAATTTTCTCACTGAATGCGATTGAATCCGCTTTTCGAGCATTCCAAAAAAAGCAAAATATTGTAACCGATGTGGAGATGGTACTTTCAGGCATCAACAAGAGATCCTTGGGAAGGATAGGAATTAAGGCTCTGTGTAATTTATCTAATGAGCAGGTCATAGAAAAGGCTCAAACATCTGAGAAGACACGTTCAGCATTGGCAATGCGGTTCTCTCTACCTGCAATAAGCGATGGTATTGTGGCCATAGGGAATGCGCCAACAGCATTATACGAAATCATTAACATGATAAGAGAAGACCTAGTTATGCCGGCGCTCATAATTGGTATACCTGTCGGATTTGTTTCCGCAGTAGAGTCGAAAGCTGAACTTGAAAACACAAAATGTGAATATATCACAAATTTAGGAAGGAAAGGCGGAACTCCTGCGGTTTCTTCGATAGTTAATGCGCTGATGCTGCTTTACATAGATGAATTTCTGAAATGAATGACCTATAAAATCTAGGTATGGAAGTACTTGTGAAGAAAGGTGGTAATCTATGCATTACATCTTAATCATTTCATTCAGTATGTGATACATGAAAAAATCGCGGGTTCTCATCATGAACGAACCAAAATTAGCTGTTAAGAATACAATGAATCATCAAAATGATGGTCAGGAAGTAGATTCATGTTGAATAGGGACATGTAAAAACTTTTTCACAATGTAGTGTTGTAACGTAACAAAAATGTCTAAGCATGGAACTGATTATGAAATTCAATTATCTGTTGGTTACAGAGTGGTCCATGAAGTTTAATCTTCCGCAAATTGCTCACAAAAACTCAACACTATGTAGGAACAAGCGGTTCAAACAGTAATGCTGAGAGTGCTAATAGCGCTAATAAGAGACCTTTCACATAGTAACCAACGATCATACTCATACTCTAGTAAGGCTGAGGAAAATTTCAACTCGAACTCTGGGTGATATTCATGCAATCAATTACTCCAACGGTATAAATGAATTTTTTGATATGAAATCTCACTACAATTTATTATTCTTGTTATTTTCTTGATTTCCATTCCTCGACCCTTCCGCAAAGTATTGTAATATTTTATTCTGTCCTGTATAGCTTGATAGGTCCGACAGTGTAATTCCTAACCTTCTAGCATCAAGAAAAGATAAAGAATGAAGATGTATCGCCTCTAAGAAAAGTGATCTTGCTATATTTTGTAATTCCTCCAGGGAAGTAGAGGATAACTTTAGATTTCGTGAACAAGTAACTTGTCTGAGATTATGTAAGACTACCC
>JAKEIK010000298.1 GCA_022545895.1 Nitrososphaeraceae archaeon
GAAGCGCAGCACGTTCTAATGCACAAACTAACCTCCCTAAATCGTTTATACTGTGTAACTCTATATAAAAGGGTGCTTTAAGACGCAATTAGTCCTTATTCATACTGTGTGAGCTATTAAAGTCATGCGCCCCCTGTGATATTTGTTGAATCTATTTAGATATGTCATTTATGTTAATACATCATATTGAATAAACACAGCAGGATAACCAGTAAAGTATCATTATTAATAGATAAGGCATTAGATCATCTAAACAATGTTCACAATGATAATGATACTTACATTAATCCAAATGAGGCTTATTCATTATGGCTTGCATATGTCCAGATAGAGTATGCTATTTTGGTCCTGAAATTAAGAACTGGTATAGGTAATTCAGATTCAATAACACCAGAACTAGGAAGAGATTACAAGAGCAAAAAAAAAATAGATAGACGAGTTGAAATTGATGAAGATCGCAATACCAAGAATGTGGATAGAATAAAAGCAAATCTTAGAAATATCCAAATTCGGCAAAGACCTGAATTACTCTCGGAGCTAAGACTATGCAGAGACTTATTAAATGAGATGGTAGCAAGAAATTCTAAAAATGTATCAACACTCACAAGAACATATTAGATATTTAGGTCTATTCTACTTTATATTATCGACGGCGATCGATAATATCATCAATTTCAGCACCAGTTCCAATTAACGTTACTTCTAATCCTGTTTCAGATTCTATATCTTGAATAAATTTTTTGGAGTTGTCTGATAACTTTGAAAATTCCTTTATACCTGCACAGTTAGGAAAGGCTACATCTAGTTTAGTCAATGCTATCTGGGTAGCACTATTAAGTCTGACTGCCTTCTTGGCAAGGGTCAAATCAAAAGGTGATACTCTTCGTTTTCTTCCAGTTACACTGCCATACTCTAGCCATCCACGTTTCTCAGCTTCTTTACTGTTAATCTCCTGTTGTAATGGACCTTCTCCAACTCGGGTAACATACGCTTTAAAAACAACAATGACTTCATTTACTCTCTTGGGTCCAATTCCAACATCAGAACAAATTGCAGATGCAGTTACGTCTTTTGAAGTTACATAAGGATAGCTTCCGTGATATAGTGACAAGAAAGTTCCCTGAGTTCCCTCAATAAGCACATTTTGGTTACTGTCTAAATCAGAGTTAACAAGATCACTGACATTCCGTATATAATTCTCTAATATTGGTAGATGCTTGGCAAGCTTTAGGGTCCGATATGATCTATCTGCATTTGCAGGACCGGTTCCGCTGCCTGTTGTGCCAATTTTTGACTTCAGGTGGTCTTCACTGCTATCCATTTCTAAATGACTTTTCTCAATAATTCCACATTGAGAATCAATAAAAGTTCTGTTTATTGAATCAAATAATTCAATCTCATTTAACAAAATCTGGGGATTGACTAGTACGCCTGCTCCAACTAAAAGTCTTGTCGGTTTATTCAAAACTGCACTAGGAAGCATTCGTACTTTGTAAGTCCTTCCCTGGTGAACAAAAGTATGTCCAGCATTAGGGCCAACCCCTCCTCTAGCAGCAATAGAGAGATTATCCTTTTTAGCCAAATATGCAACTATTTTTCCCTTGCCTTCGTCACCAAAAAATCCTCCAACAGTCACTATACATGGCATAAGATGAAATTTTGCAGTGAGGC
>JAKEIK010000299.1 GCA_022545895.1 Nitrososphaeraceae archaeon
ACATTAGATAAAGGTTAACAACTGCGATTTAGAGATAGGTTAGGTCCTACCCGGGGGTCTTAATATCAAGGGATAAACAATAGGAAGATTAAAACCAAAACCTATACTTACTCCTTCAAAATTATAGAGCTAAAATGCATGAATGCAAGAGCACGCGAAGAAAGCATTTGCACAAGAACGTTGAATTCAAATACAAAATACGTGATCACATTTGCTCTTGCAATACAATTACATAGAATGGCTCGGTATTTACATACTAGTAAAGAACACTTGTTAGGTGTAAGCAGCAAATATTTAGAAATAAAATCGTTAAACTCTTGGTCCTGGGCACAGTAGAAATCTTGTTATGTTAGACTCACGTATGTTACAAGGACACGATGATGATTAAGGTTTGGCTACCTCTGAGAGTTCAATAGTTTATTCTGCGGATATTCTCTCTGCCCTGTATGAATAGTATTGAGGATAGCATTTGTTAATTTAACCTGTTAGTCAGTCCATTTTAGTTTACCAGTCTTTCTAAGATAGATCGAATCTACCCCATGATATACAGATTATCAAAGTGTACTTGGAACATATTCATTGACTTGCAACAGAAAGGAACTAATTTCTAATTACGTATTGAATATTAATGCAGAATAGTAGACCTTTATATTAAAGAAAATGTTTCTTTATTTATGCGCAATCTTTTATGCATACTAATAGTTGCGTCGTTAGGATCATTGTTTGAATTGATGTATTCCAATTTATCGGTGTATGCAGAAAATGTAGATCGATATTGGAGTGTTCTCACTGGAGACAAGCAAGTACCACCTAACAGTACAGACTCTGTTGGATTTGTCGGTCTGAAATTCCAAGAGGATATGAAAAAACTCGTATTCAACGTCAATGTGGAGAATATTGAAAACATTACTGGCGTTTACATCTATCATGGTGACAAGAATCAAAATGGAACTGTAGTGTTGGATTTAATGGAAGAGGCTAAAGAACTCGGAAACGACGACGAAAATATAGTACACGTGACTAGAGAAGGGCTGATAACCGGAACTGTGAGTGTTGGTGGGGTAACGGCTGATGATTTGCAAGGACAACTGAAAGATAAATCCTTGAAAGATCTTTACAAGTCAATGGTCGATGGAAGAATATACGTTACAGTCCATACAGAAGACTTCCCACATGGTGAAATACGTGGCGATTCATTTATTCCAATTGATAGAGTATTCCCGGATATATCGGATTTTCGCTGGAATTGACATTTGTCATAAACTTGCAGTTTCAAGTTTTGTCTCAATGAAGTGGCAATGTATTGTAATAAAATATTGATCACGGGTACTTGTTAGATCATCGAAGATAATTATTCAGTTTCTTCGTAAGAAATCAAATCAGAACCTCTGGGTTACGAATTTAGTGATAAATAAGCATCTCGAAAAAATCAAATATCAAATTATTCATAGAGCATTAGGCTTTTCACAAGAAACTAGTAAGCATCTTTTGATGTCTTCTATCTTTGATTATGTTTTCCTTTACTCGGTACTTGTTCTATTGGTCATTTGGGTCCTTAATTTTCCAATAGTCTGAGAAGGTGATGCTGACTTTGATCAAATCCCCAACTCCTAATAAATGGAACATAGAAACACTGCTTCTTAATCAGTATCTGCTATACCAACATCCCAGTGTCGAATAATTCAATTCATGTCTATTTGGGATATTCATAATCTTATTTTTCTTATGGGTCGGTGGACTTGAACGTGAACATCTCGGCATCATTATCGAATCATAACTCTTATTGCAGGAGGTAGGGAGTTGAGATCTCCTTGCACTATTGCCTTAATTGGATTCAATCCCACTTGACTAAGTAATATTTTACCTTGTATTGAAATTAGATAATTTGCAAGTGCTATCGCTCCGTCCGTATTCCTGACATTAACAGGAATCGTGTAAGAAAAGAATATGGGATTGCCAATGATAGTTTGATTTGACTGAAGAATGTAAGAAGCTTGATTATAGAAATTTGAAAATTTTGAACCTCCCAAATTTATCTGAGGTGGCAGAGTAATGTAAGGAATCCCTCTAGAAACGGCTTCATGTTTATACGCAGCTATTGCGTCAATCTGTCCAGTATCTAATATAGACCTAAGAACTTCTTCAGGGAATACCTGTTCTGGATTTCTATCTTCGCCAAGTATTTTATTTTTTAACGTTGAGTCATTGTAGTAAATGTTTGCAAGTTTGGCCGCAATGACAGTATAGTATCCTTTGGGATCAAGTTCTGGATCGGTCCTTCTGAATTTGAATCCTTTTTCTTCAAGAACCTTGTACCAAGGTATTTCCCCTTTAGCAGCCTTTTCTAGATCAGTCGCAAAAGGACTATTTTGGTTGTAAGCGATAACCAGCTCCGCAGATGCAAACTTGACAAGCCATTGTGCTAGAGGGGGATTGTGATTGATTATTTTCTCTATTGGTAAAGTATCGGCGCTTATAAAGACATCTGGCCTTCTAAATCCATCAAGTATCAAGTTTGAAAGTTGGACTGAACCTTTGCCCTCTCCAATGAAATTATAACCTGTTTGATTGTGAAATGACGGCGCTACAACCTTTTCCATAATTTTAACCAAAGAACCAGCGTACAGGACAGAGACATCTTTGTTGATTTCCGCAGCATACGATTTCTGAATCACATACACAAAAACGAATAGGGAGCAGAATAGTGCAAAGAGAAATGAGGCGACATATAGTTTCCTATGATGTATATGAAATGCCATTTCGTAAGTCAGGTAATCATAATCATAATTATAATCACAAATAAACTTGGCTAATATAATGTAGGGTAAAGCGGATGCATATGATAGTATTAAAGTACGTACGGAATCGGCACTAAGTAGTCTGGTTGTTGCTGGGAAGTGTTCGATAGATTAGATGAATGTGAAAAATAAAAAATAGGAAAGTTGAGCAGGTATTGCTAATATTAAGTAGTGTGTCCTAAACACTTCACGTTACCTGTAAAGGTATGGCTCAGTCCATTTATTGTCTTGTAATTTATCGCAACTCCCTTACCGCAGCTTC
>JAKEIK010000300.1 GCA_022545895.1 Nitrososphaeraceae archaeon
AGAAGTGGATTATGCGATTTCGACAAGATGTCAAGCAGACAAGGATCTTTTGATTATAACAAATACAAAGGGATCAAGTTTAGACCCTTCAAGTGACCAGAATAATCTTGTAACTACAAAAATGGGGATTGACGCGACTGCAACACTTTCAAAGCCAAAGGACAGGTTTGAAATAGCAAAAATACCAGGAGAGGAAAAGATTAGACTTTCAGATTATTTGTAGGGTGGAAAAGGCATCTTAGTGATGGTCGTAAAGCAATTGCGAATAAATTCTCTTTTTTCGGCCACAAATAATTTTGTATAATAGATTAAATATCCTTTATTCACATATTTCCCAGTACATGCCATGAAGCCCAACAATTTTGCAATGAGAGACTGGCATCTTGAACATGTTGAGAAAGTAATTCTTCGCTACATGAAAGGAATTTCTCCTGATGCATCATCTTTTGAAAAACGCAATTTTAAAAAGTATAGTACCATTACCAGCTGTTCAAAACAAATAGAATACGATATAAAACATGGTGTGACGGCACAGGAGGTAGCTGACCTAATGAACAAGATAAGAAGTGATGCATCTTATTCTGAAGTAAGACAAAATCAAGAAGCAATACATAGATTAGACGAACTAGAGAGACAGCTAAACTCTCCAAAGAAATTAGGTTGGTAAAAAAATTTATTGCTAAATTAATATTTTAAAGTATCATTATGTCAGGGAATAGGTTTGTTTCTGGGAATGTAATAGTTGTTTACTGTAATTTCGTAGAATTAGAATCGAAGGAACTCTTACCTCAACACATCATGGAAAGAATAGCTGTCTGTACCAGAATATATCAACGAATCATGAAATCCAAGCCGGATAAATCTGATACGATCATTAAGGTTGCTGCTGACAAGAAGATTGGTAGTATGGTAAAAAATAAACTATTGAATAATGGTATTGAAGAGTCAGAGATAATTGTAGAAACTTGGTATAATGGTATAGGACACCTATTTTCTGTTATTATGGATGAAATAAAGAAAAGGCCCAATCCTCCGGTCATCTATTTTATTTCTTCCTATCAACAAAAAGATATTTTTGATTCCGCCACTGACAGATATAAAGGATACAAGATTCAATTTGAAGGTGCACTTGATAAAAGACCGACGGTGAATATAGAAGAAGATGCAAAAAAGGAAAAGCTAGAAAAAAGATTCACAAATATTAAGGAAAAGGGAAAGAACAAGATGATTGATATGCTTTTAAATTATATCTTCCCCGAAAGTAAAGAATGATGATGAGGTTCAGAAGATTTAATATCCAGATTATCATCGCATAAGAGATATGCGGTCATCGTCTAGTTTGGTTAGGACACTGGCCTTCCACTCCAATATACTGGAGAAGAAAGCCCGTAACCCGGGACTCTATTAAATTGGGGCGGGAATTCAAATCCCGGTGACCGCACTACATATAAGAATTCATATCCAAGACATAGGATTGTCTAGATATTCACAGATGCGTTGGGCAATACCTTTTTTATCAACAATTTGTGGTTAAGTGTAGTGTGTCTCGATATAAATTCAAGTAAAGTCAACGCAACCCCAAGAGATCATGCATTCATTAGATGTTTGAATGGATGGACAATGGTGTAGATTCGAATGAGTGGTAACGCAGAATCGAAATTGAATGGCGGCTATTATAGGCTTATGCTCTATGCGGCGTTGTTCGGTGCTTTTTCGTCGCTGCTAACGGCTGGATACATTACACTCTATAATCAGGGTGTCAAGTTCTTTGGGCAACCAAATCTCTTCTTCTTTGACATTAACTTTTGGCCACTGGTGCTCTTGAGTATCGCCGGTGTGTTTATTGGCCTTGCTATCAAGTTCTTTGGGCAGCATGGTGGATTGGGAGTTGCACAGCGCCAATACGCCCAGACAGGCCGCCTCAA
>JAKEIK010000301.1 GCA_022545895.1 Nitrososphaeraceae archaeon
TAAGATCTTTAGATCTTTCTTGTTAGATGCACCAGCAAGAACGTCACCACTACGACAATTACTGCCTTGTTTCGAAGCGTGTACACTTAGTATCTTGTTATCGTCTTGATTTACCTGTTTTGCTTCATCTTTTGATAAAGTTAAGCCGGCCTCCTCAAGGATTTTATCTTTTATATTTTCAACATTGTTTTTGACGCTCTCGGCGTTATTAAGTGTAGCAGATGTTTCATTTGCGTCATCTTCTTCCTGAGACAGAATTCTATCAAGCAACTGTTCCTTAAGGCTTTGCTTGTCAATCGCGATGACTGGCCTCATATGAGCCACTCCAGCTGTGAGCAATACAAATGAAAGAATTGCCAGTATAACTAACTTAGTATGTAACATTATTTCCAATATTAGTTACTTCTATATATAATACATGATAATAGATTTTCTAAATTTTTAGAAAGAGAATTCTAAGTTCACCTAGACCTCGATTATCATTTCAACACCAGTGAGACATTACATATATAGTGATGTCAAACGGAATACACATATGATCATGTCCTTAAGAATATTGCATATAAAACATACAGCAAATTTCATAGTGTTAGCGATTTCATTGTTGTTTTTGATTTTGCACTCCAATAACTCTGCTTACGCCTTGGTGGTAAGGGGAACTCCGGGGAACGATAACTTATCAGGAACTCCCAAAAACGATAGTATGGAGGGTCTTAGAGGAGATGACATCATTGTAGGATTGGGGGGAAACGACGTTATTGAGGGTTCTCAAGGAAAGGACACACTCAAAGGCTCTGAAGGAAATGATTATTTGAATGGCGGACAGGATAATGATCTGCTTTATGGCGAGATTGGCAATGATGAATTGAATGGCGCGGAGGGACGGGATCAATTATTTGGAGGGCCCGGTGACGATGTACTATACGGAAGTATTTCAAACGACATCATAAATGGTAATGAGGGCAATGACCGTCTTTATGGCGGACCAGGCAATGACACTCTTACAGGAGGAGTCGGTGCAGATTATTTTAACTGCGGCATGGGATTAGACAAAGTAACAGACTATAATCCAGCTGAAGGTGACTCTTTCGTCGGTTGCGAAGTCGTAACCTAATTATGAGCATCAATTAATCATTTCAGCAAACAGGCTTATGTCTTTAAACTGTATGATTCGTTTTCGTCCTCTTCTCGATCAGAGAGAAAATAGTCAAATTTAAAGAATCATGTTCCAATAACAACTGTCCTTAATAAAAATCGATGATCAATGGCAAAATATCTAGTCTAGCTTATTCGGTAAATTGTTCCTTCATGCCCCATATCCTATGCATCGACCTACTGTTCTTCCCTAAAATTTATTCTGCCATGCTCCCCATCACAGAATGGCTTATTATTTGACCCTCCGCAACGGCAAAGAGCATAATGTTCTAATGAAGCCCCGTCTCCGAATCTTATGTTTTCTCCGATTAATTCTATTCCTCCAGTTATACAAAAAGGACCATTTTTTGAAACTGTTACCATTGGATTTCGCTGTTCCGAAGGATTTCTAAATTCCACTCCGTCAATTGAAAAACTTAGTGCACCTGAAGGACATTTTTGCACAGTTTTAATTATTTGTTCAGTTTCAGAACCGTCAGGATCAATCCAAGGCTTGTTTCCTGGCTTGAACACTGAAGGAAGATCTTTAACGCATTCAGCTGCGTGGGAACAAATTTTTCTATTATCGTGGATTGTGATCTTTTTTCCTACATAGTCACGCCTCTTATCCCTGAAAGTTTTGTTATTATTATCAAGAATCTTGTTTACACTCGAAAATCCAATTATACTATGCGTACCATCACAAAAAGGCTTATTCTTAGAGGCGCCACAGCGACATAATGCACTTCCGCTAATTGTTGACAAAGGTTCCCCTTTAGAATTTTGAAGATTGTCCACCACATTAGCTTTCATATTATTGATCAAATAGTATGGCCCATTCGTAAGTGTTAGAATTTTTGGCTTCGATATTTGCTCTTTATCATTATCATTTGATTTCATTGCATTTTCATCTCTACACACGATACACCTTTTGTTACTCTCTTCTTAAGAATCTTAGGTTCAGGACATCAACTGGACAAATTGGCAAACAAAGTTATATGAGAGCATCGCATGCCGATATCAATGCATTCGGCTCAGCTGTTAGTTACAGTTGCGTCATTTGTCATATTCTTTATTATGATTTTCACTCCTCAATTATCAGGATTATTTGTAAAATTTGCCCACGCTGATTTCAACTTTGATGCAGTAGGAGATTGGGGATGTAACTCCAACACCCAAAACACGGTGTCAAATATCCAGGGCAAAAAACCAGAACGAGTACTCGCTCTGGGAGATTATTCATATACATCTACCGCGACTTGCTGGCTTAATACAATAAACCCAATCAAGAGCATAACTAGAATTAATATTGGAAATCATGAAAACGATGCTAACGAAGGAAATAGTCAGTACATGAACGCATTTGGTCTTAGTAAGCAATACTACTCCTTTGATTATGTAAATGCTCACGTGCTAACGATGGCCTCAGAGATAACTTTCAGTAAAGGCTCCGCACAGTACAATTTCGTAGAGAACGACCTAAAGACAGCCGCTGCAAATCCCAATATTAAATGGATTATTGTAAATTACCACAGGGTGATGTATACTTCTCCTAACACTTGTTCTGCATCAACATGTGAGGGAAGCAGTTCGCTTAGGGATGCGTATCATCCATTATTTGATAAATACAGAGTAGATCTTGTACTTCAAGGTCACGTGCACAACTACCAGAGAACATTTCCCTTGAAATATGACACAGTTACGCCTTCAAGTCCTACTCGGACAAGCACGAGTACGTCAAGCTACACAGACCCAGAAGGCGAGATATTTGTGACAGTCGGAACTGGAGGGATTAACTTCCACGGGTTATCAGGAAAATCGTATTTTGTGGTCTCCCAACAGGCAGCAAAATTTGGCATTTTGGACATTCTCATGACTAATGATGGCACCAAACTTACTGGGAAATACTATAGAAATGGAGAATCTACTGCTTATGACACGTTCACTATCACAAAGCCAATATCGATTTCTTCCCTAAAGTTTTCGACTGCGAACCAAGTCAATTTCACTAACCAGACGAGTCCCCAATTAATCATTGACCAGCTTTCAAGTAATCAGACAGGTAGAAATAATCAAACCGCAGAAAGCAGAGAAAATATTACTAGCAAAGACCGAAACAATATTCAACTACCTGACTTATCCCAGGTAATTAATAACAGTAGAAACTCAAAAAACAACGTAATAGATGCTAGCAAAGACCGAAACAATATTCAACTACCTGACTTATCCCAGGTAATTAATAAAACTAGAATCTCTGAGA
>JAKEIK010000302.1 GCA_022545895.1 Nitrososphaeraceae archaeon
GATAACGTTCTTCATAAAAAATACTAGAAATTCTTAATCCGACTAATATGAAAAATCAAATTCACCCCAACTAAATGTATAAATCGTCTAGAATGTAATACCTAATCCAAAAGTACCAAATCTATGTTAATAGATTCACAGAAAGTATAACCAAGACGAGTCCTACTATTGGAACGTTATATCTGAGTTGTCTTGAATGCGGTGCCGATGGTAAATTTATTATATTCTTATGCAATGCGACCCATGCTGCTGGCTTGATTTTATTCAGTCATTGCTGGAGGATTCATGGATAGAGCCGTCCCAACGCCATGCTCTTGTAGATTTCCTTCAACATTGTGTGTCATGCCTACTTTCTAATAATGGCAAGGTAAAGGCAAATGTAGCTCCTTTACCACTAGTATTATTGAAGGCCCAGATCTTGCCTCCGTGGGCTTCTACTATGCTTTTTGAAATAAACAAGCCCAGCCCGGTTCCAGACGAGGAATTTGTGACAAACTTCAAAAATAATTTTGCTTCTACAGTTGGATCAATTCCCGGCCCCGTATCTTTTACGCTAACAATGGCCTGATTGTCATCCTTTTCTAAGTATATCTCAATGCTACCAGCTTTAGTAACCTTAATTGCATTGGAAAGTAAATTGGAAACAACCTGGGTCAGCTTTGATCTATCAGCATTTACTAATAGAGTGTTGAGCTCAGTTGGTTTATATCCCAATTCTACCATGTTTTTGTCAATTTGATTCTTAGCATCTTGTATGGCAATCGAGATTATTTTGACCAAATCGCATTCCTCTTTATTTAATTTTAGTAATTTGTTTTCTAGTCTCGAAACATCCAGAATATTTTCTTCAAGCAGCAAAAGTCTTTTTGCATTGCTAATGATCATATCTAGAAGTTCATCTTCTTCCCTATCGGTCACGGCTACCTTATTTCCACGTCTTTTAGATTTTAGGAGCTCGGATAGACCTAAAATAGGTTGCACAGGAGTTCGCATCTCATGAGCCGCTACGTTGATAAATTCATCTTTCATGCGTTCTCTTTGCTGTATTTCTTGGTTTGCCGTTTTAAGCTCGTCACTTAAGCGCCTCTGTTCTTCGATATAGGCTCTAATTGAATTAATCATCGAGTTGAATGAGTCGGTGAGTTCTCCTAGTTCATCATCACTCTTATGCTCAACGTGGTAGCTTAAATTTCCTTTTTTTATTTCCCTTGTGGCTTGCGTAAGCACAGATATGGGCCTAAGTATTCTTGTGACTAAATATAGAATCAGAACTAAGATCCCTATATTAAGAACAGCCAAAAAGATCTGCAACATAATCAAGTTCTGCGAATTATTATCAGCGTACGAACCTAAAGCCGTTACCAAAATATCGGAGGAGCGCACCAAGTTTGAGGCTGTTGCTTCAAGATCTTGCCTTAATACTAAAACTGTTTCGGGTGTCCCTACTTGAGACGCTTGAGATCGAGCAATTATTTTATCCTGTATCAAGGCCTTGTACGCAGA
>JAKEIK010000303.1 GCA_022545895.1 Nitrososphaeraceae archaeon
CCCTAGATTCAATCAATCTCCAAAAATTTGATCTTGTATCAAAGGCTATGGCGGCTGCAACCGATTTTGTTCACCAATTAATCAAAACCAGCGAGATAACAGCTAGTGTTAGCATTTCCGCTGCGGAGCTTTTCGTCAATCCAAGAACTAGTTATTATCCAGATTGGGTCAAAGGTATTATCGTGATCTCAGACGAAGGAGTCACATTCCATTCAGGCGGGTCCAAAAACATAATCACATTTGAAGGGAGAAATGTAATGGTAAAAAGCACAACTGGTACAACTTTTCTAAAGGAGACTATTCCTACTGATAGAGCCAAAAAATTCATTCTTACTCTTCTAGCTGCAGCACGAAGCATGTTAGAAAGCTTCGAAATAAATCCAAACGATGAAACTGAATTAAAGCAGATCATATTAGTAATAAAAGAGATGAAGGAGAGATTGAAAAAATAGTGCAATTTCGTGGCAGTCCTAGAGATTTTCTTCAAAGGCATTAGGAACAAACATTCGCCTATACCGCTTTTTCAGAGCGTTGGAAACAAATTAGTAACGAACGAATAAAATTACCAGACAACTACCTTGTAAGACCACAATTTACCTGTAGCCAAGGGTACATAATCAACCATTCAGTAAATTTACAGTAAAGGATTTGCGGTCCTCAATTTGTCATTATGATTTCAGTGGGTTATCTATTTTGTTATCGTTTAATAGTAATATTGTCAAGTTCATGTCAAGTTTTTCACATATTTGCAGATAACATCAGGAAACACACAAAAATATGGGGTCGGCCGGATTCGAACCAGCGACCTCCAGCGCCCAAGGCTGGCATCATACCAAGCTAGACAACGACCCCACATAATGCTTTCATAGCAAAGCTGAGTATCGGATAACATAATTTTAACCTTATTTGACAATGGGACAAGTCATGTATGTTACAAACTTGACGTTTATGATCCACGCATGAAAACATTACTATCTGACGATCAAAGTTCATGATTTGTAATCCACTCAACAATATCTCTATATACGATCCTCTAAATAACTGACAAAGTGGATTCATTTGATTGCTACATCAAAGCAGGGGAGATAGCATCCCGTGTTCGGGAGAATGCCAGAAAAAAGGACTACACCGGAAAAAATCTCTTTGAGATTTGTGAACAGATGGAGCGAGAAATAATATTAAATGGAGGCGCTCCGGCCTTTCCAGTTAATGTTAGCTTGAATGAAATCGCTGCTCACTATACAGCAGAACCCAATGATCAAACTGTCGTTGCTAACTCCGATGTATTAAAGATAGACATTGGAGTTCATATCAATGGTTTTATTGCTGACACTGCCGTGACTGTATCACACAATTCCAAATACTTGGAAATGGCTGCGGCTGCTGAAACTGCCCTGAATGAGGCAATCAAGATAGCCAAACCAAATACAAAGTCCTCAGAATTGGGAGGAGTGATTGAAAAAACAATTTCAAGACAGGGATACAAACCAATTCAAAATCTTAGTGGTCATTCTCTCGAACAGTTTACAATTCATGCAGGAAAATCAATACCTAATATCAAGACGTTTGGATCATCGTTTGGACTATCACTCAACCAAGCATATGCGATAGAGCCCTTTGTAACTACAAATGATGGTCAAGGTGTGGTCTATGAGGGCAAGGTGAAGAATATTTTTGGCATAGTCTCAAGAAAACCCACGAAAGAGAAAAATTGTGATGAATTTCTTCAAGATATCTGGGATAAGTTTAAGACCCTTCCATTCACGACAAGATGGCTTCTACACGACCATGAAGAAGTGCATGCAAGGAAAATGCTTGAGATCCTCCTTAAAAGGAAAAACGTACATTCCTATCCAATTCTCGTAGAGGGAAACTACAAGATGGTTGCTCAGGCAGAACATACAATTATTCTGCGTGAAGATGAGACCAAGATAATAACTATATAGATGGAATGTTATCGCTATTAGATCAGTATAAGTTCAAGTAAGGCAGGTGCATATTGTGAAAATGCTCGTTAAACCATAACAATTTTTCGAATTTAATTACACGAGAACATGAACATTCAAATACAAGTTTTTGGTCTCTACTGTGTGAGATCCAAATCGGTACTTTATAGTGCGTATTTGGCACTGAAGTTATGGTTCTATCGAAAGATTAAAGGGAAGAAGGCGAAGCCGAAGGAACAGATTTCGATATGACTTGTGATCTAAAATTAATGGTTATTGTGAATTCTTGAGAAAGCAAAATGTGTTCATGCTTTATTAGTTGAGTGTGTATGCTCAACTTAATTAAGTGCTTAATGACTACCCTTTCTTAAATAGTAGCTTAAGTCAATATCTTCGCGACAATATACTTCCATCACCAATATAATGCCTGTGAGTTCAGATACTTAGCATGGATAGCAAAATAGTACTGATAGCTCTACTTTTGCGTTTGAACGTACTACACATTATGAACAGACGTGAGTCTGCTAACGTCAGGCACTCGATACAAAATGAGCAAATGAATGGGTTGTCCCTCAACATTCAAGAACATGTAGATATACTCGAATTGTGAAGATATGTCAGACGAAATAGGGAAAGAAATTGCAGAGATAACTTCGTGTTCCACATCTTGGGACGATTGGAGCAAAAAAATCTATTCTGTAGATGCAAGTTCTTATCAGATAGAACCAATGGTCATAAGCGCTCCTGCAAATGAATTTGAGGTTCAGTCGATTTCAAAATATGCTGCACAGCGTAAGTTACCCTTGACATGCAGAGGAGCTGGCACGGGCTTACTCGGTCAGTGTCTTTCAAATGGCATAATCTTAGACTTAGTTCAGAATATGAACAAGATAATAGAGATTGGAGATAGATACGTAATTGTACAGCCAGGAATCACAAAGCACAAACTGGATAAAGAACTTGAAAAGCGAGGCAAATTTATACCGCCTAATCCCGCAAGTAGCAATTACTGCACTTTGGGAGGCATGATTGCGAACAACTCGAGCGGCCCGTATACTTTAGGATACGGCAGCATAATGAATTATCTTATAGGCGTTAAAACAGTTTATTCTGGAGGCGAGTTTGGCTATGCGTACGATAATGGTCCTTATGACAGTACCGTAAAGAAGGTTATAGATATTGTATCCAGTAATTTGGATTTGATTCAACGAAATTATCCAAAAGTGAGTAAGAATTCTTGTGGATATCGTCTTGATTCCATCATCGCGAATGATTTGATTCATCCTCAAAGAATTTTTTTGGCCTCAGAAGGGACACTGGGAATTGTAACTAGCGCGAAGTTATTGATATTAGATGTGCCAGAATTTAGACACCTTAGTCTTCTTTCATTCCCAACAGTTCAAGCTGCTTCAGCTTCGATCCCATTTATCTTAAAATACAAACCGGTTGCAACAGAATTGCTTGACCGTTCTACTATGGGCGAGATATTAAATGTTCATGACACTCGTTACGATTCCTGTACTCTATTGGTTGAATTTCACGGCAACGGAAATTCTTTGTTAAAACAAAAAATCAAAGAATTCGAATATGGAGTCTCTCAATTTTCCCGAGTAATAGAAAGCACAAGCGATAAGACGGGTATTGAAAAAATTTGGAACGAAAGGAAAAATGCCCTAAATAATGTGCTAAAAAACACTTTGGGATCAAGAAAGCCTCTAGGCATGATAGAAGATACTGTCTTAGATCCTGCCCTTTTACTAGATTTTGTAAATTTCCTAATTGATGTCTACAGAAAATTTAATGTTAGTTATGCTATCTACGGACATGCTGGTGATGGCAATCTCCACACTAGGCCTATTATTGACACAGAGCAGAAAACAGGAATAGATACGATGGAAATGATAACCAGTGACGTTTTTCGATTTATTTTAGGACATGGAGGCAGCATTTCTGGAGAACATGGTGATGGCCTTGCGCGAGTAAAGCATGTGTTTCAGATGTATGGTTCAGAGGTATATTCACTTTTTGTCAAAACAAAGCAAATTTTTGACAAGAACAATATAATGAATCCAGGGAAGAAGGTATTGTTTGAAACTTGACTACGGAAATATACCACTTTTGAAATGACCTTTTTTGGCGACGTGGTATCTTTTGGAACCAATTACAGATTTAGCTAGTCTTTTCAGCCCCTGTCATTTTCGTGAGTTGCATGATTCGCATTTTTATATTGATACCATAAAGTAAATCTGAAAATACCTACTCCACCAGCAATCAACAATAAAGAGGTAACAATGACGTAGGCATTTATTAGCGAACGAAGTACCTCAGGTGATTTGGAAATGAATTCACATTTATTTGTTGCAGTAGAACATTTTTTTTCAATTGGGTAGGCCAAAAGAGCATATGCAAAAATGACTAGAATTACCGAACCCAGTAACGCCACTACACCCCCGAGCTTCAAAATAATGTCAACATTCCTCATTACCACTTTTATACCAACCCGACGAATTTGTTTTACATTCCCTGTGTTGCCATTTTTTTTATATCTATCGTTGAAAAGTGATAGGATTCGGTATTGGGGACCAGGTCGAATCTATCATTGAAGTAAAGGAACGGCAACTTTCCTCGTCTATGTTTTTCGCATAATTCATGAACCCCATCGAAGTAGATTTTTCTGGATTTTCCCATCATACGCATAATCTCATGGGATAACAGATGTGAAATTTTCACACAATTCGTTTCAGCAAGAAATTTTATTCGTTCAACACTTGTTGATGATAATCCTTTTGGCCTTTCCCAGTAGATCATTCCAAAATTATCTGAAGAATACCCTTCAGTTTGGCAGTCGGTCCAGAAAGGTTTAAAATATGAAAGATAAAAATGATAGATGGATTTTCCTCTAGATGAATGGTCTCTTGCAAGGTAAGAAACAGACATTCTATCAAATATTTTTCCAGGTATCACTGGAAGAATATCTGCGCTTACGGGCATTTTTAAATTAAAAGTTTTCTTCATCCAGTGTTGCAAAAATCGCGACATTTGTGATATGTAGTCCCAATCTTCTTCTTTCCGGAGTACCCATTCATCATTTTTCGCCACATAAATGAGAAAAAGACGTTGGGCATACAACAGAAGTAAATTCAGACTCGTATTATAAATACCAATTAGCTTACTCGTCTTGAACTGCGATTTTGGGTAGAAATAAAGCTATTTTTGGTTTCCATCATCAGTCAAACGTAGTTGAGCTAACATACTTCGCGGTTGTACTAACGCAATCTGTTATTAGATAGTCTTGATTTTAGTGCATCGGATAGATAAATATATGCTATTA
>JAKEIK010000026.1 GCA_022545895.1 Nitrososphaeraceae archaeon
CCAAAGCAGATGCACAATTGCCAACACCAGCTATAGCAACCCTTACCTTTTTGCTCATGGAAGATCGTAATTCGCCGGTTTAATTAATATATTGATAATGGTGCGAAGTAAGAGACGAATCTACAATTATAAAAACAATTCTATAACTCAGATTGACATGATACTCGCCTATTGAGTACGAAGATGACCTTTTCATAAGCTTGTTTGAATCCAAGTTTCAAATAGAATTTTTCAAGGCCTTCGTCTGCCAATGTTTGAACAAATATACAATCATACCCATTTTGCATAGATATATCCAAACATGCCTTGATCATTGCGGTCGCGACCCCCTTATCTCTGTGTTCTGGGAGCGTGCCCAGACAATACAAACCAATTCCACCACTGTTTTCAAATAACGCACAACATCCCAGAGGTCTGACAAGCCCCCTAAATTGGGAAGTGGCAATAATAAGTATAGAATGTTTGAGAATCTTCAAAGATAATCTTGCAATTTCAGCTTTAATGTCTATTGCTCCAAACGATCTGCAGAACGTATCGATCCAGAGGTTCAGGTTATCAGGGTCCACAGGGAGAATGTTGACATCATGTTTATCAATTCTAGGACCAAACAATTCGTATTGCAAATTCATTATTTTCAGAGAACCAAATTCAATTAATCCATTTTTTCGTAAGATATCCAGTGTGAGGACATCGGATTTCAATACGTGTATGTAACAATTTTGTCGGGCTTGAGATATTTTATTTCTAGTCAATTGGAGTAGATCTCTAATTCCAACGCAATTTTTTAGGTTGATTCTGTTAAAAAAATAATCGTCACCAAGAGCCAGATTCAAAAACATTTGAGCGCAACCATTTTCTTTATGGTATTCAGCCCACAGGGAACAAAACGCTGATTCGTTGCTGTCCATTACCGATTGAAGCCTAGTATCGGAGTCCGAGAATTTCCACCATTTTTCTTACATCATTCTTTTTGTTATCATTTTTTGCCGTTTCCATTAGTAATTCTAAAGCATTTGGAGTATCCAAATCATCCGCAAGATACGACTTGAATTGATTCACAATTCTCGAATCCTTCCCGCTTTCTTGGTCTGATGAACTAAAATCAAATAGTGTTCCTGCCAGTATTTCGTTCAATTTCTGATACTTCGGTAGTTCTTTTAACTTGAATTCTATAGATTGGTGATAATGACGCGAAAGAAGATAGATTCTTAGGACATTTACATCATATATTTTTGATAAATGTCTCAAATAAACTGTGTTCTTGTAGGACTTTGACATTTTCTTACCGTCGACCAGCACAAAACCAATGTGCATCCAATGTGATACAGATTTCTTTCTCTTGGTAAGGATTTGCAAAAGGGCCATTTGCAGTTCGTGATGCGGATAGACAAGATCTTTTCCACCCCCATGTATTTCATAAGCTCCATTGAAATGATTCATTGCGACAGCAGTATCTTGTATGTGGAATGAAGGAACACCATTTCCAAGCATTTCGTCATGATACGTAAGACCATAATAGTCTGTGGTATTCCATAAGATCATATCCCGGGGATCTCTTTTGTTACTGTCTATATCGTATCTCATTTCATTCATTTCTTCTTTTTTAAGATGAGACAGTTGACCGAAACTACGGATTTTTGAAACATCCAAATAGATATTGCCGTTTACTGAATACGCCTTTTTTTCGTGCAATAGCTTTTTGATTAATGCAATGATTATTCTTGCATAATCTGAAGTTCTGCAATATATTACCGAATCGTTTATTCCAAGATTCGCCAGGTCTTTAAGAAATTCGTCAAAATATATTTTCGAAATGGAGCTACAGTTTCCCAGATCTCCGCCCTCGTACAGCTTCGGGTCGATATCAGTCACATTTACTACCGTCCTGACTTTAACATTCTTTGATTTGAGAAATCTAGATAACACATCAAATATTATGAAGATACGCGCATGCCCGATGTGGCAATAATCGTATACGGTGGGTCCGCAGAGAAAAATTCTTGTTTTGCTATTGCTGACCCCCACTGTCGTTTTGCTTGAACTAAAGGTATCCTGTAATTTCAAATAACCTATGATAAGTCTAAAGGTATTAATTGTATTTGGCAAATTTAAATCATCAACTGTTACAATTGACTGCCCCGAGAATAAGTTCGAAACAGAAGAAAACGGAATTCAAAATGAAGATAAAAACCCTTGATTCTGACGAAGGCATAAAAATAGATTCAGGAAGAGGAACAAAGATATACTTGAACAGACGACCTTCTAGTTCTTACGTAGCTGAGATTGCAGAGGCGAAGAATAGTAAAATGGACCATCCGAGTGAAAACATTAGGTTTATTCAAAATATTGACGAGATAATTGCATTGGTAGAGAAGACACTTGGTAAATCATTTTCTGTAATTGATTACTAGCCCAAACACTGCTATTGCTTATCACTAGAACCGATGGAATTCTCGAGCTACTAAACCCATTAGGGCACTTTAAATTGTAATCCCCCCAAGTCTGCAATACGATATCTCAGCAGTATGAGCGAGTAATTACTTTAAGAAATTCATTTAAGGCTATTTTGCTCGCGATATCGATACCTCGATAGTTGAAACTGCTCGTTCCCTTCCGTCTTCCGATTGAATCAAATCTGATCCTACCTTCACTGGGCCTATTTTGTAACCTAAAGTATTCATGCGCTTAACTATGATTTGTGCAACGTCAACGGCACGCGTTATGCTCTTTCCACGGGCCTTTACTACAACAGTCGGCTCGTTTGCCAGCTGAACTAAAGTTGCTGTGACGTAAGTCATTAAAGGTTTCTTCCCGATAAATATTTCATTGCTAGCCTTTTTCGAACCTGCTCTGATTGTAGACATGACAAAACAAAAGTGTTTATCCCCGAATATAATGTTTGTTAAGATTTAGTTCTGCTCAATTTGTTGAATGACGAAAATCTGAATCTAAGATGGTTTCTGCTATTTTACGCCGTTGTGCTATTGATATAAACCATCGAAGATTATTAAAACTATATCTTAACATCATAAGAGTATTTACTGAATTAAATGACTAACAATCGATGAGAACAGAAAGTCGCATTAATTCTTCCTGCGATAGCAACATAATGCATAGATTGAATTGGCTTTTGCAATGGTAATATCGGTCAAGTTTCTGTTCAGACAATATCAGTATGCATAGATGCACGCTTAAATATTATTAAGAATAAATAACAATTTCTATTGTCCCTTAGATTTGGAGGTTAGATATTGTTGTCCCTGGTCTAGCGTACAATGTCACAGATAAGTTATGTTGCTCACAGTTTATCTTTCCGCATTTAGGATCTGCCAAAAGCTGAATATTATCTACCATAAATAGGGAAAGTGGTGATACAGGTGTACTGTTATTAGTCATATATTTTTTATCTTGTTATTTTGATAGCAATGACTAGTTACGTTCCTTTGTATTGTTATCCACATTATTGAGCATTTTTCAAACAAAATACCATGAACTTTTTTAGAAATATCATGCCTGTTAGATGTTCAATTCATGGTGCCTTATCTCGCAATCTTCAGGGTCTAAACATTCCCTTTAGGATGGTTCGCTACCAATTATAGGAAAGCCGATCGAAAAATCCAGAGATTAGTAAAGTATACCAACAGATATTACAGTAAGTACCATGATTGAAAGAGCCAAAGTCCGAACACTAGCTCCTAAATCAACAGCGCTTTACCATCTAGAAAGCAATCAATGCCTGCCCTGCTCACATTTGAAGCAACCATCTGATGGGAAGAAACTAATTACTCCAAAAAAGATTGCCAAAGATACTTGTTCTGCGGTGGAAAAAGATGGGGAAGTGTATAATAGAAAGTAACCGCACATGCTGAGATGCTTTCCATTTTGTGTAAGGGGTTTACGAGTTAAGACAGAAATTGGAGGAACTACGAAAAGGAAATATCGAACCTATGACGTAATATTTAATTCCCAAGATTATAGTAATAGAACTCAAAGCTTATACTTATATCACATGTGGATTAGCAATTAGAAGATGAAGTTTGAGTTTGAAGAATTTTCAACCGTAGAGGAGGTTTTTTTGTACTTGGTGTCGATAGCACCGTATATGAAACAAGTTCTTCCGGTAAGTTCTTACAGAGGTTATATCTTTTTCATAGTACCTCTTACTCCACTTTCTGGTGACGTCTTAATGATGATCTATGCCAAAGGCAAGATGGAACCTGGGATAATAGAATTTGATATTTCGACCAAGAAATGGAAGAATGTCCCTTCAGTCGAGAGAACGGACAAGAATTATTTTGTAATACTGACACCAACTTCTGATACAGTTGCAGACACGGCTATTGAAGTTATCGAATCGAATCGCTAATCAAATGTTAGAGAATCTCTTAAAATATCCCTTAATCTTTTTCGTTCATCGTCCGTCAAGTCAATTTTTTCATCTAGATTAATATTTTTCAATAACTTTTCTGTCTTCTCCGGGCCCAAGATCTTGCTCAACTCCTCTTTCGAGTTCGAACCTTGCCAAGAGTTCAATAATTTAGCAACGCTATCTTTTGTATCTGGACCAAGG
Source organism: Nitrososphaeraceae archaeon (assembly GCA_022545895.1). Taxonomy (GTDB): domain Archaea; phylum Thermoproteota; class Nitrososphaeria; order Nitrososphaerales; family Nitrososphaeraceae; genus TA-21. The sequence continues at coordinate 4,571 of JAKEIK010000026.1, forward strand.
TCTTTTATCGCATTCTCCAGGGCCTTCCTGTAGGTCTTATCGGTATCTTTGGGTCGAAATACAGCTCCAACCATAGGTATGTCTTGTCATGTTTATTATATTAGGCTATTTGACAAAATTGTCTCCAAACAATTCCTTTAGGAATTAGCCTTCAGGATGATTTCAATTGCAATCTGAAATTGGCAAGATTAAAACCACAAATCAGTTCTTGTGAAGAATATACTGTAGGCTCTTCTGATGTCTCTGATGTCTCTGATGTCTCTGGATATGGATAAATTCGGAAAACGGATAGATGAACCCTCGCGATAAGTCTCAAACATCTAATCTTTGTCGATCTTGACTCTCAGGTTCGGATCCTGCTTTACCATGTTTAGAGATACCCATATGATTTACTTTTTTTCTTTCTATTTAGATAAGTTTAAGCAGGCAGTTACACATACAATTGAAATAGATGAGATTGCAATTTTAAGTTACAGTTTTGACGCAGTTATCACAATACCTTTCTATGACCGTAGCACCTTCGACCTTGAAAAAGGCTGTTTGTGTTGCGACATTTCCACATCCTACACAAAAAAACGTTTTCATTGCCTTCTTTGTACTTTCATTACCTGATGGCGGCGGGATTGGTTCCAAGGATGTTGCTTTTCTTTGGGTCATTTCAATAATATTCAAGATCCGACTGAATAAAAAGTATTGTGCGATTAAATGATTAGCAATCTTATTTCCGATGGACATAATTCCTTCTCCAAGCATTATCTCTCTTATCTTATCCAATTTGCTAGGTGCTCACTACCCATCCTGAATGTCCCTTGACTAACTTCGAATTCCCAAACGTATTCGTAAAAATTCTTGCCTGAAATAGAGTCTAGGCAATGAAGAAAGAATTTGTAGGCATTGTAGGCTATATTTATTAGCCATATCTTGCTCATTAGATCAGAATTTGTTCTTTGATGCAAAATCTGAAGCATTATTTGACGAGATGCCTAAGACACCAGTGTTCAGATCTAGGGTATTGCTAGATATTGAACGATTTGAAATTGGCCAGAGTTATGTTACAGCGAAAGTACAAAATAGATATGCCGACAAGATTACTATCAACATACAGGGTGGCCAACCTGGAATAGAACTCCAAGAAAGCCTTTTCAAAATTAAAGACAATGAAAAAGGAGATGATGTACATTACGCATACTTGTCAACCAAGCTGACGCAAACTAATAATATTTTTGTAAGGAAACTGCCTGTTATTGGTGTGAGTGACTGGTTATTAATTTATGAGAATACACTTCTCGAACTTTCAGTAAAGGACGCGTATGATGAATTAGAAATTTCTGTAGTTTAGTTGTAATGAGGATGACAAATGTTTGACAAGTAAATACTAGCGAGTGAAACCTCGGAATGAAGACTAAAAAAAGTAGTCAATCAGAATTGAATTACTTTTTTTCGTACGAATATTTCATGAGTATGTCCTCCAGATTTGTAGGATCAGCCACTATCTCCCTTATGGCATCAGAATTGTCTACTTGATAACAATGCATTATTTCCTCCTGATCCTTGTAAAATATAAAAACCGCATTCTCGAAAACACAATGATA
>JAKEIK010000304.1 GCA_022545895.1 Nitrososphaeraceae archaeon
CGGGAGGATAACAAGCTAACTATGAAAGGCATGACAATTAACTCTAGTATTCTGTTTATGAGTCTGAATATTGGCATCGGCAGATAGATCTTGTCACCATCCTTGATATGGACTCACTCACATTTTTTAAACCCCTGAAGGACGGGAAACCATATTATTGACGACTTACCTGATACTGTAATTGGCTATCTCTAGAATTGGAACACTTCCAGAACTTTCAGTAAGGTCTAAAGGTGCCTTATCTCCCGATCCAATATCCATCGGTGTGGTTAGTGCAACGGATGTTCCGACTTCTTGATTCTTGACATCATAAAAAGCTGATTCAACAAGGACGTACCTAATTGCAGAAGCCGAATCATTTTCAATCTCCCCAACTACATGAAAATAGTCTGTATCGTCAATGTAACTTTTAAGACTTAAAGTCTTCAGAGCGTCTGAGGACTGGCCGAATGCTAAAGTTAACGAAAAGGCCATTAATGTAACAGATACTAGCCTAGTGGGAACTGTGGCCTGCAAGGGCATATGCATCCGTCAAAGTGATGTTGTCTGTTGGTGAACTTCGACTTTAGTCTTCCGTTGTTCCTTTCAGTTCCAGAACGAAGACGAATACTGGCAATACATAAATATAATCAGTTCGGAAAGATGATAAATTGGGAAACTTATCTCATTATGTCCTGTTATCGTTTTCTTTAATACTGGCCCTCTTGATACTCTGTTTATCATCCACAGCTAATTTTGCACAGGCATCGGACAATCAGATGAACTCAACGGTAACCAATAATACTGCCAACCCACTAAATAGTTTCACAGGGTATGCCATTGCCAAAAAGCATGTGTATGATGCTCCATTACTAGATATCCATATTTATTGCAGTAGTGGATCTGGAGGAATTATGGCTTCTTGCCTGCTTTTTGACGGAAATTCTACAAATTCTTCACTTATTGGAATAGAGTATATTATTTCAACGGTGCAATATGCTTCTTTACCTGACAGAGAAAAACCACTCTGGACACCAATTGCTGGGGAGGCAGAGAGTGATCTAAGGTTCCCAAATCTAACCCAGCCAGAAATACAAGAATTTTTTAAAAGCCTTGAAGGTTCGTATACTAAATTAATTATTACATGGGATCCTAAGGACAATTTACCTCTGTATCCTCCCCAAGTTATAGTTGAAAGTTTAATTGAGCATAACGAAACAAATAGAAATAATTGACGATGCCGGACCGGTTGGCTAGTGTGTGGATATTGCTTCAAAATGATTCTAAAAATGAGATTACTATAGGGACTGGTATTTTACGTCCTAAACGTCAATCACCACCGTGCACAAGAGAATAAATTAGACAAACTATAGACTTGATTAAATCATTTTTATGCATTATTCCGTAAATCCGAGGAACTGGTTCTAACTTCAAATTCTTTTATAAAGGTATTTTATTAGAAGTATCATGGCAAATGTGTCTATACACAGGTCATTTGCCTCAAATATTTTGTATTTTGCAATCATATTTTTAGTGATATATCAAACTTTTCACCTGATTGACCATGTTCTTCAATATTACCAGTTATACATATCACATGTATTTCCGCCACCCGGTCTTTTTGAGGGCTTGTTGAATGCAAGTGATACAAAGATCCATTTATGGTTAAACATTATTGAATATATCACAATATTATTAATCGCGATTTCGTTCTATCAGACATCTACCCGCGTAAAAAAGGTTCGTGGCACTCATGTTCATAAATCATTTCCCTTAAAAGTACTCCATTGTACGATCCTGTTCTTAGTAATTTATCAAACGCTTCACGTACTTGATCACAGTCTCCAATATTACCAATTATACGTTCTAGGGATATCTGATCCGCCTGCTCTTTTTGAAGGGATATTTAATGAAAGTGATACAAGAATTCATTTCTGGATCAATGCTATTTTGATTACCTCTTCGTTCGTAATTTTTGCTGCTTTCATGAAATCAAAAACAATTTTGACTGATAGTACACCAAAATAATTTTTTGCCGCAGAGTATGAAACCCAAACCAGCATTCCCCCCTTATCATAAAACATTTTAATATAATATTACACTAGACAAATCAATAGTAGTACGTATAAGTTTGATTCTTCTCGCTGAAAAAGATGATAAAATGTAAACTTACCAAGAGACTCTTGGCCATACCTATAATGACTATGGTCTTGTTGGTAGCTATGACTGCTGTCGTTCCCGGTAAGACTGTAATGTTGCAGACAGTAAATGCAGAAGATGTTAACCTGGAAAATCCACATGACGTTAAGCATGAAGCCAAAGCTCCTATGGCAACTTCTGGAGACAATGTATACATTGTGTGGTGGAGCAATAAAACTGGAAATGATGAGATAATGTTTAGAGCGAGTACAGATAATGGTAAGACATTTGGGGATAAAATTAACCTAAGCAATTCCACTGAACGTTCAGTTGATGCAGAAATAGCAGCAGCTGGTAGTAGCGTATATGTGACGTGGTGGGAAGAGAGCGCAAATGGAACAGAAGAAACTAGAAAACCAGTATTTAGAGCAAGTACCGATAATGGAGAGACATTCGGGGAAACATTCGTAATTACAAGCAATAATACCAAAGCTGTTACAGATTAGGGTGTAGATTGACAAACAACACCTAAGTTTTTTGATCCTAGATGGCTGCTGACGAAATATTTTTTCGTTCGATTTATTTTTATCTATGGACATAATTTTATGAGTTTTCAAGCATTAATCCATCAAGTTGATGCTTACTTGCTACCGTCTTTACTAAAGTTATAAATTATGATAAGCGAATCGATCCGCACCAGTCTTCAAATCAGGAAATAAAATTAATTAGTTCCTTGATTAGCGGCAGTGATAAATTTGAGCCTTTGTCCACCCCTCCATGGCAGTAACCTCTCAATTAATTTTATCGGATCCTCTACCTAACACGAGAGTGTTGGAAGTTATTTCCTTTACTTATTCATCTGGCCAGACTAAAATCACTTTATTTTCTGAACTATCCACGCAGGATGAATCTCGTGCCAGCCCTTGGGCTTATCTGTTACCCATGCTCCCCAGACGTCAACCTTGTCTCCGGTCTTTGGTTTGATCACATTTTTATTATTCTGATCTTTGGGAACAATTTCCACGACAAGATAGCCACCAGTTTTTTTCTTGTTAATCTTATTCAACAAGTCCTTGAATTGGTCCCTAACTTTTAGTGCAAATTTATAGTCACCATCATTCATCTTCTTTGTATGCTTTACTGTTCCAATAACCTCTTCACACTTTGATAGGATCTTTAGATCTTTCTTATTTGACGCACCTGCAAGAACATCACCAGTACGACAGTTA
>JAKEIK010000305.1 GCA_022545895.1 Nitrososphaeraceae archaeon
AATCTGGTTATCCCAGACGCTCCAATTGGTTTAGTCGTCTTCGCTCATGGTAGTGGAAGTGATAAAAGTAGTCTAAGAAACCAACTAATCTCAAGAATCTTAAATGATAATAATGTTGGTACTCTCCTCTTTGACCTCTTAAGTGAAGAAGAGCAAGAAAGTGACGTAAGGGCTATGAATCTCATGTGTAAAATCCCAGGTCTGACATTAAATAAATTCAACATAGGTTTGCTTGCAAAAAGACTTATTGGTGCCTCGGAGTGGATTAACAATTACTCTGGTCTAGGTAAATTCAAGTTAGGTTATTTTGGCTCAAGTACAGGAGCTGCAGCCGCACTTATGGCTGCAACCAAATATAATGTTGAAGCAATCGTTTCACGTGGCGGAAGAACAGATTTGATCGATAAACAAATTTTGGAACAGATAGTATCCCCATGCTTGTTCATTGCTGGGAGTTATGATAAGGATGTAGTAGGAATTAATAAAACGACTATGAGTCAATTACGCGACATAACGGAGAAGAAAATGGAAGTTATTAATGGCGCTTCGCATTTGTTTGAAGAAGAAGGAAAAATAGAACAAGTAGCCAATTTGGCTGGCGCTTGGTTCAAGACAAAATTCAGAAAGCATATGAAAAAGTTACCTTAGACGTTCAAGCGTCTAACCAGCCCTATCCCAAATTATGAAATCGCTCGTTACTGCTATAGATATCTTTGATATCAATCAGTGTCGAAGTCCCTTCTAATGCTTATTCAAAAAATTGTTGTAGAATTAATGATTCATTTAATTTGTCTATACTCGTATTTTCAACTGCATAATGGGCAGTGCTATCCCACCCGTTTCATCTTAGAACCGCATCGGGGGCATGCTGCTTCCTTGTGTTTAGTTCCGCAGCTCATACAGTAATAGTTAATTGAGTTTCCGGAAAATGGGGAAGACAATGATCCGAACATGCCTGCGCCCCCACCCATCTTCTTCATCATTCTGTTTCGCATGTAGAAATTGATGAGGTTAAATATTACAATAATTAAGGGCAAAGATAGATAAAATGGCAGAAAAAGAGAGAGTGTTATACTTATTCCTAATGAGATAGCTATCATTACTATGTTATACATAAGAAATTGTTTGTTATCCATCTTCTGGATGGTATTATATGATCAAACCACATTATTAACTTATATGTCACAAGGTATTTCCGTTCAACAAATCCTTCGTGTGGTTTCTGCCGATTCAAAGATTCCGCTATAAAGCATTACCTAGCAAATCTACAATGGAGATGAACTTCATCTCCACTAACGACCTAAGGCATGAATTCGCGCACATTGTTGTAATTGCGCAGATATATCAAGAGCAGAGAAGTTCCCACTTCTTTTCTCCTTTAGTGGTGGAATTGTCATTCTATGAGAAGACAATACTCTGGTAATGACGGAGCTAGCATAAGAAGAAATCGATAATTGCCTGTTGCTCTTGTTTCTTGCTTAATCAAATAACAAGTGTAGAAATTGTTTTAATATATCTTCATGCGTCTCTACTTAACAGATAGATAAAAATGTCAGTTGAAAAGAGCCCTAAAGCGCTAAGAATTCTTCAGATAATAGCAGGACTTATCGCGATAGGCTTATCGGTGTTTGTAATAGTGTCATCGCCCAATGCTGCAGCCTCTTTCTTGGAGACCATCTTAGCAATAACTTTACTCGTAATAGGGTTAGAAAGGATTGGTATAGGAATAATTGCAAAAACAATGGCAAGTCGGACGAGGTGGGCGAGTATTGGCTTGGGAGTTTTGGCCGTCATTTTGGCTGTAGTTACAATATTGTACCCCGGTTCAACAATAGCTGTTATATTGCTTATTTTAGCAGTTGCTTTACTGATAATTGGTATTAGCAGGGTTTTAGCTGGGGTTACTTACAAAGGGACATCTAAGTTCAGCAAATCAGGCATGATAGGAGTTGGTGTATTATCAATTATCGTAGCTATTATGATTATTGCCTCACCATTATTTGGTTTTTTCCTAGTATCGCTAATCCTTGGAGTAACTTTGCTGCTAAATGGTATCGAGAGTATTATTTCAGGTGTGACGGGCAAAATAGAGCGTCGATTGTCAAAATACTAGAAATCTGTAATATTACTTAACTTCAACCCGAGGCTTAGATCTACCATGATTTTTGGTAGTTCAAATGGCTGTTAGCTCCCTTCGTTAAATAAAACCATTTTTTGTAGTAATAACTGCAAGATAGGTAGGCTCTACTATATCATTATCTGATCCAGAGGTTGATTAGGTATAAGGAACAGAAAAGATGTGTCTCGTTTTTTGGGTAATCCTGATGGACTATCAACACTGAGATAGGTTTTTCGAAGCTTGCTAATAGTATTCGTTTCCCTCAATCATGTTTGAAACAATATGGATCTGAACATCACAGCTTCACACGACATAGAATATTCAGGACATAAGGACATCTATCCATCTTTCAACTCTGTTTCCTTTTCTTGGGTATAAAGTTCTCTATTTGAAGTAACTATTATCAAACCACAAAGTATTATGAATGCTGTTTGAAGCACTTCTATTACTATTCCTATGTCATTTACGGGCAATGCTCTATATAGTATCCGATTGTGGGGCACTCTCGTTATCAGCCATAATGACAATAGGATGAAGGTCCCGCCTATACCCACATAGTACCAAATATTACTCCATTTTTTCAGAATTGGTACGACCCAAAACAACTGTGCAATTCCTGTAATCAAGAAGAATAGTGATGTATATCCGCTAATGCCTATAAGATTTGGGACAAATGTGAGATGCAATATTCCAGTAATAAATGTGGTTACTGCTGCAGAATATCGTAATTTCTCGCTATTTGTCAATGATTCATTTTTGTTGCCGTCAGTATTATGTCTATAGTATCTTGTTTGCCATAACTTATTTTAAGATCATCTATTTTGTGAGTAAAGCTTTCAAGCTGCCCAATTCTTTTCATTCCCCAGCACGATGTAACAGGCGATTATTGATCTGAATGAGCTGAATTCTTCAAATACACGTAGCTAAATTTGCGTTATTTACGTCATTGTCCCCATACTGTAAATTATAAGGATTCAAAAACCCGAATCCTCCAATATTAAACTATCTGTTTTATCCTCAGATTCAACACACCATTGTTATGATATAATTCTCCGACAGCTTGGAACTCACTACCTTTTTTGAGGAGATTTCTAGGCCCGTCATAATCATAATGGCTCAATCTTGCATGCCATTTACCATCAACCAATACAATAGCTTCTCCTTGTAAGATCTTTTCAATATACACAAAATAAATATTGCCAGAAATCTTCTTCAAATTATCCACAAGAACTACGGTACTATCGTCAATCCACTCTATTCGCTTTAGCTTCTCAAGTCTATGAATTGCTTCAAGTAATACTGCGTTATCCACAGTGGCGACTTCAGAGATTGAGTCGAAATCCAGACCATTTTTACCACATTTAGATAATAGAGAATGAATCATCCTAGCAGTCTTGTCAACTTGTCTTCTGAATTGGCCAGTAAGTCTTTCTTCTTCTAATATTAACAAAGACTTTCGTTTGTTACGAATTATTTTGTTAACTTGGTTAGAAACATACTGGATAGGGATATTCTTAACTTCAGGAAGTAAATTTAGTTCGGCTTCCTTCTTTAATTTAGTGTCCATTTTTTCTATGACATTATCAATCATATTCAATTCCTCTGCTGTCATGGGATTCGGAGCTAGAATGTTTCTCTTGAAAGGTTTGAGTGTTGTGCTGAGGGAAGAGAGAATCTGTTTCATTTTTTGAACACGTCGTTTACTTGCGTTAAGATGACGTTCATCTATAGTTTCTTTTGCCGCAAGTATCATCACAGTGCCAGCAGACTTCCTTCCTGTCCTGCCTCTTCTCTGTATATATCTTATTTCACTTGGTATTGGTTCGTAAAATATCACAAGATCAACCTCTGGAATGTCGAGCCCTTCTTCGGCTATTGAAGTTGCCACAAGGACATCAAACTCACCATTCCTGAACGAATCCAGGATTGAGGATTGTTCGTCTTGCTTCATGCCCGGATCACCTTGCCTTTTTGCCTGACCAACAAATCTTGATGCTTTTATTCCATTTTCGGAAAGAACCTCAACTATATGCCTTGCGGTATCCCTATATTGTGTAAATATAAGAACACGTAAGGTATTAACCGTCTCTTCTAAATTACTTGCTGGGCGCTCAGTGCTACTAGGAATAATCTCTACCTGTTCTTGTTCTTGAGATCGGTGATGCCTTGTGACTCCAGTATCATAGTTAGACTTGGCAGTTTGATATCTAGTTCTTAAATGATCTGTAATATACGTTAGTTTCGGATGTTGGGTCGTAAGTCTATTTACAAGCGTCTTTATTTCCTTTATTCTTGGATCATTAAGTAATGTCTGATGTGACTTGCCACCCTCTTCTTCTATCCTATCAAGAAATGCCTTGAGCGAAAACGACCCTTGACTTTCTATCAGTTCACTACAGTACATTAGAGATAGAGCTGAAGCCTGTTGCATCAGGGCAACATACAATGAACCTCTCTGTTCCTCCATTGTAAGCTCTAAGTTGTATCGAATTTGTTCTCCAACATTTATCAAGTCTCGCTTAAAGATCCATCTTGGGTCTTTTCGTAATAATCTGTGTTGGACAAGCCACTTGATTTTTTCATCCAACATTCCCTTCAAAATTGATCTTATGTACTGGAAGTCTGAAGGTAAGTCAAACCATTCCCATTTTACTTCTATGGGATTGATATACCCCTTTACATCCGGATCTTCCTCACTTCTATATTCTATCTGTTCAATGAACAAATTATCACAAACATCCTGAATCCTTTGTTTGTCCGAGCCTGGACTGGCAGTAAGCGCCAGGATTGTGGGGTAAACTGATTGATTAACATATTTTTCGGCTACGTAACTATATGCATAACCCTTTACGGCTCTATGCGACTCATCGAAGACTAGTAACGTAAAATCATTTAAGGATAGTCGATTTTCTTGAATGTCGTTTTTGACAACTTCTGGGGTCGCAAAAACTAGCCTTATCTCCTTTTTTTGCCAGATTGATCTTCTTCCACCTGGGGTTATTTTCCCTGTTACCTCTGCTATTTGATCCTCAAATATTTTTAGCACAGAAAAAAATGAATTCATATGTTGTGTTACGAGAGGTCTCGTAGGCGCCATAACTAGGACGCGTTTATCCCTATAGTTGTAAAGAGTGTCAGCACAAACAAATAGGGATATAACAGTCTTGCCCAAAGCCGTAGGAAGAATTACAAGTGTATTTTTGCCGAATGCACACTGAGATATGCTTTTTTGATATGACCTAAATTCAATCGAATCCTTTCGCAGAAGGAGATGGTTTATAAATCGAGGTTCTTTTGTTGAATCAGTCATCTAGTTGTTTACCTGCAAATTGCAAGAGATTTCGAGTGCAAAACATTCTTCCTTCTATTGCAGACGTCTGCAATTCAATTGTGAATGAATATAACAAAATTGCGTGGGCAGACAAGATTAAGGAAATTCCCTTGTCTAAATTTTATTTGGTCATTTCCATTGCCACATTTTTGTCTTATAGTTACCCAAGCTATCCACTTCCCATTGAGTAACACCCACTAGCTCGTTAAGAAAGGCTAGTTTACTGTTAGAGTCTACTGAAAAAACCCGAGCGCCGGGATAAACCATGGTTTCTGGTGACAAATGAAATCCCCTTCCCAGCTCAGTTGCTGTTGCAATTCCATTTCCATCGTCTGTCATAATAACTCCCTTGCCAATACCTTGGGTAATATTGTTTTTTAGATGTGTATTTACAAATGTCCATGTTTCGGTCACATTTCCAATACCTTGCATGTATCCACTACCAGAGTATGAGAGTTCTACCTTTGCTGACGGATAATAAATATCTCCAGTATCTACGACTTTTTGACTTACGATCTTACCCGAGGATTCGTAAATCAATTCACCCAGCATAGAATTCATACTATTATTAACGGCAATGGTATTATTTTCGACATCTTGGGCTAGTGCCATTACATAAGTTGGTGATTGTCTATGATTTATAATTAGTAACGTCGCAGTAATAATCATCAAACATAATACAGCGTCGTTTAAACCCTTCCTCATATTCATTTTTTTCCTGCAGTACTTTTTATTTATTCGCTTTTTAAAGTAGAAAAATGGAAAAACATTCTATTCTATGTCTCTCCAAAGATGATCTAACGTTCAGACTTATGATATCTGATTACCACATGATTCTTTAACTATTCTTTTGGGCTTTGCTATTATGCAAGGTCCCTTTTGACAACGCTATATCGTCGCCAGATTTATCTGACCCAACTCTGGCTGAGCGTCTACATAACATTCTAAAAGAATCTAAAACATCCATTTCTATTACTCCTGGCAAATGTTGAATGTTGGGTACATAGTTATTTATGGTATATAGATTCTGTATCCTGACTTCTATTTTGATGTCACTACTTTGTAGATCGTCGGTGTTTGATCGATTTATAACCTCTACAAAATCCGTGAAATTTTTCTGTTGATCTTCTACAGGATATTTTCCAGAATGAAAAGAGTCTTCAATCATTTTACATAAATCTGAAATTTTCACAATTTATGTTGTTGTTCTAAGGCAATTAAATTTATTGGAGTCAAGTGTTAGGAACATTCGTGATAAGGTAAGTCTTTTGGTTCTATTTACCTGAGAAATGAAGATTATAGGTTTTTATCGATGCACTCGATTATGGGAAAGGAATTACCATCAGCGCGTAGTAGATTTAAAATGTTTTCTTAAAGGCAGAACTGGTGAGTCATGTTTGGGATACTACCGGAGATGACTATGGGGCCACCAGTTGAAATGACGTCGACGGAGTAAAATTAAGTGTGCAATATTTCTAATAAGAGTTATAACCATTGTTTGAGAAATTAGATCACTTCAAAACTGATTGATGTAGAGCCGTTCTTAAATCCTGCAGCTTCACCTGAGAATTTGGCTGTATAGATCCCTTTTCGAATATTCTGCGATATCTCCCATGAGTAGGATAGAAATCCTTCTTTATCAGTAACATCATCTTCAAATCTTGCTAAACCTCCTGTAGGATAAAAAACCTCGCCTGTTATCTTGACATTTTGCAGAACTTCATTTGATTTTTTGTCACGAACATATAATAAAAAATTCTGAACATCTCCCATACTTACTTGTAGAGTCCTTAGTTTGACCGAAATACACATCGCGGGTTTGTCCGACTTTATTAGAGGCCGAAACTTAATCATTCGATCGTAAATTAATCGATGAGCATACCTGAAGTTTTTTCCAAAATCCAGAATGAGGGATTTGCTTTGCCCACTTTCTAAATATTTTATAACAGTAGCTCCACATTTCAATTTCTTAATGAGGCTCCATGCTACGAGGGGTAAAGCAACAACGCCCCAACTCACTTTCTCCGAGTCGCCTTCATTGCGTGGATCAATCATCTGTACCTCGGTCATCGAAGAGTAATGGATTGTTATTCTAAAACGATCTAGGAATATCCTGTCTGGATATATGAATATCAAAAGACTCTGTGGCTGTACTAATTCCAAACTCCCGCCCAGACACTTGGCGTAATACGTACCTTCAGCCTCTTCGATCTGCTCATAATCATGATTGGATCCAAATGACATCTTCAAAATTGTACTTCCATGAGTGGCCATCATAATTAAGAGTTAGTAACCTCTTTACTGACTCATCGCCCAAATGACATAAGTATATTAAGTTAGTAGCAACTGTTTCAGTCGTCTACTAATGGAGATTATAGATGCGTCCTTGTCACCCTTGATTTTTTTATTCATTTGTATCGATTGTGTCTCGGCTAGTAAAAAAAACTTAACGAGTTTAAGAATTTCCAATGACCCGATCATACCATTAATAAGCAAGTGATATATAGTGAATTAAATGTCAAGGCACAATCATAAACGTCATTATAGTCATTCAAGCCTACTGGTGTTAGCGATAGTAGTTTCTTCTTCTTTGTCACTCATATTTTTTTTGTCAAATGATATCTATGCCCAGAATGAATCTAATATAATATCTCCTCAAGAACCCAATCAGGTTGGAGAACAAGGACAAACAATCCAAAATGGAACAAGCAATAATGACAATCCTCTCATTATGACAACAGATCAGAATATCTATTCCCCAGGAGAAACTGTTAACATCACTATGACTAATACAGGAGAAGAACCGTTAACTTTTCCTAATTCTGCGTTGGGTATAATGATAAGGAATTTAGCAACAAATGAATCCTACTCAATTTATTCGGCACAGGTAATAACTACGCTGAATCCTAATGAATCCAGTTCTGTTATTTGGGACCCAGTTGCTTCTAATGGAAATCCGGTGCCTCTAGGAGACTACATTGCTTCAGTCGGGTCTGGATCCTCAACAACAAATGTCATCTTTTCCATAGTTAAGCAAATTCCTTGAAAAGATCCTGTTGGGTATAGGTCACACTACATTCACTTTTTTTGATAACTTCTAAAAAAAATAGATTGTATAGGACGAGCTGATCAGAATGGCGTTAAACACTATGTTCATTGGGAAAGACTCAGACAGCCGGTATCGGACTTCCAGAATGTA
>JAKEIK010000306.1 GCA_022545895.1 Nitrososphaeraceae archaeon
AAGGAATTTCTTGACGGAGTTCCTTCCATAATTTTCGCACAATTCCTGCCCTATTAAATATAACTTAATTAAACGGTAGGAAGTGGATATTGGGCTTTGATTTTAACAATTACTTCATATCATTTAATTACTAGAAATATAAATATTATCGGTATGACCAAAGTGGATCCTCATTCACAAGATAATCATACAGGCGATTCTCATGATGAAGGCGAGACTGAAACTGTAAAACTGATGAAATTAAATGAAGTATTTGCATTTGAGATTCAAAAAGCCGGAATTAACGCAGAGGCAGTTCCGATTGGTTCACTACAACTTGAAAAAGAGGAATACTATAATAATGATCTAGGAAGATCACCTCGTATTGTTACCAATAAGGGATGTATCAAATTGAAGAGCTCCGCAATAGATCTAGTCCAAATCATACAAAGAAATTAGATTATTTTGATTCTCGATGAGAGACGATGTAATAAGAAATAGCGTAGGATTCTATTTGAGTGGCCGTAGTTAGTTGATAACGATAGCTTTTGGATAGTCCATATTGCGTTACGGTATTGTACCGACACCTTAATAAAATACATATCTCACAGACTCAACATTGAGTGCCCCCGAAGCAAAGTTCAAGATAAATGTCAAAGAAGGGAGCGTAGAATTGGAAGGTAATGAACAATTTGTAGACAAACACCTCGAAAAATTCGAAGAAATCTTCAAGTTTGCCATCCAAGAGGCCGTGAAATACAAATTTGAGAACACGGTGGCTCAAATTGAAAATAGCCCCTCAATAAGCCTTCCTTCCGAAACCGTAACCCATACCAACGACACCAGTAAAAGAATCACCCACGTTCACAAACATCCAGCCAAGTCTTCGATCATTATTCCGCCCACCCCAGTAGACCTTAAAGCAAATGAGAATAAAATAGGCCTTCGTGAATTCGTTATCGAAAAGAGACCAGCAAATCATTATGAAAAGGTAGCTGTATTTGTATATTACCTGACGAAATTTAATCACAAAGAAGAGGCAAAATTTGGAGAAATCCTCTCGTGCTACGAAGAGGTAGGGGAGAAAAAACCTAGTATAATTGATATTGTAAAAAATTCTATACGTTATAAGGGGTGGCTTGAAGTTGGCCAAGAGAGATTTAGCACTAGGATAACAATTTCTGGAGAAAATTTTGTCAAATTTGATCTTCCACAGACTTCGTCTTAAATTAACAAGCGAATTTCGAGGTCAAGCTCGCCACCAATCGAAACCAACGAAATTTACCTTCCTCAGTTTTAAATATGGTATGGCAAGTATGAATTGTTTTTTTACTGTAGTTGCGAGTCTTCCCGCTAGTACTATTCCTGTGGTTGTCAAATTGTCAGAAGGCTTAACAACTTGGACCAGATATGGTGCGTGATCGATACCAGGACCGTGTTCGTATACTGCGAAGTCACAACCAAATTTTATTCCCGGAGAAACGACATATCCCATATCTCGAAGCCTTTTGAAAACGAGATACTTTGTATCAAAATCGGCGTATTGTTTTCTACATACGGATTTCATCTCTTTCAAGGAGACCTTCTTGCCGGATACATGAGACACCTCAAGCATACTCGAATCAACTAAATAGCACCCCTCTATTACATCAAGAATCAATGGTGCTTCGAATGTGTTGTCCTTAGGTTTTGAAATTCCCAATGGTTTGCCAAAATAGCCCAGGGAAAAAATTGCTCTAGAATTTTCAAGATCACTAATTAATATTCTGTTTTCTACAAGAGTTCCACATATCTGAGCCATCACATGCTCAAGGCCAGGATTGTGAGGCAATCAGAAGCACCTTGACATTTATCAGCCATCCCTTCAATTCCCTCTACTACGTCCTTTAATAAGAGAAGATCTTTAATATCTGGAATTTCATTAAGTGCTTTAATAATCACCTTCCTATATGATTCATCAACCTTACGTTCCAATCTTTGAACTTCCTGTGCAAGCTCAATGGTACTTGCTGGATTTATGCTCAATGCACGCGCCATTTCGTTAAGCTTAAAAATTGCTTCCACGACCATACTTACCAATTCCTTCAGATCGATATCGAATTTACCTTTCTTAAGTGAAGAGATCTTCATGCTATAAAGCCTGAATGCTATTCCGCTAATGTAACCTGCTATATCATCAATAATATAGGCTGTTCTAAGAACATCTTCTCTGTAAACCATAAGACTTCCTATCTCAGAGACTTCTCGCGTCATCTTTCTTCGGAGGTTCTCTACCTTCTCCTCTGCATTGCGCATCCTCAACAGAGCAATTTCCATGTCTTTGTCACCACCTTTGATTATTGAGTCAGTAAGTAAGGAAAGATCTCTAGCCGCGTTTAGAATATTGTTGATTTCATCATGCAGAACGGCCAATGCTTTTCTCTTTGCCTGAACCTCGAGTTCGCCACTGTACATTCGAAAGATAAAGTGTCCAGACGGGCTATTAATTCTTTTGACAGAATCCCAGATGCGCCACTCAATCTTTTTTGTAGCCGCAAAACATGATATATTAACAGATACAATATCCGTGGGTCGATTACCAAAAATAGAACTCCGTGGACCCTAACCCATTCGTTCAAGCATTTTCCTCTACCCGTTATACTAAGGCGTATTCAATAAATCATGTGAATTATACTGCTCAAGCGGTGGCTCTGTTGGCCCATGTGACCACTGTAAACGTACTCACAGCGGAGCCTACCATTCCAGCTATTAGTGCTCCTATTATTGCCTGGTTCACAAATTTTGGCAGAACTATAGAAAACCAATCTGCTATGCCTGGTAAGGAGAGGTACCCTATGAATCCAATTCCAAAACCAAGAAGCCAAAATGAAAAGATCGCTAATCCTCTAGACATTCTAGACTAAACCTCTACAAGCCGTTATTTCATAAGAATCTATTATCCTACGCTTATGCATAATTTCGGTGTCTAATCATTCCGTTTTAAACAAGAATGTCAAAAATTGTATATTTTAAGGTATGTTGGTTTGACATGTCTAAAGATGTTAGGATTAGTTAGGCTTTTTTTCAATACATCGAAATGTAATCTCTATGACCAAAAGGCATGATAGACTAGATAAGAATAGTACATTTCTATGGTTGCTATTCTTGTTACCTTTAAACATATTAACTTGTTAATTCTGATAAACGCTTGCTTGAGATTGATTTTAATTGGGTTCGGAGTTGTAGGTCAAAATTTTGCACAATTAATTTTATCACGTTCTACGGAATTATACAACTCATTCGGTATAAAACCTCGTGTAGTTGCATGTGCTGACAAAGGTGGAGTAGTTACCTCGAGTGAGGGATTAGACCTTCAGCGATTGCTCCGCACCAAAAGAATTACAAATTCTGTTGCACATTATGACAAAAACTCCCGAGACAGAAATATACTTGAAGTAATTCAAGAGGCCGAGGCAGAAGTGGTTATCGAGTTAACTCCCACCAATATTAAGGATGGAGAACCAGGTAGAACACATATTATATCTGCGATGAAAGCTGGAAAAAATGTAATCACAGTGAATAAAGGTCCCTTAGCCCTTGAATTTCCTTCCTTAATTGAATTGGCCGAATACAATAGAATTGCCTTTCGGTTCAGCGGAACTGTTGGAGGCGGCACTCCAATATTAGAGTTCGCAAAAAGATGTCTAAAGGGTGATAGGATTCTATCTTTTGAAGGGATATTGAATGGAACTACGAACTATATCCTAACCCAGATGGGCGAAGGACTAACGTTTCCAGAAGCCTTATCAGATGCCACTACAAAGGGGATTGCTGAGAAAGATCCTTCACTGGATATTGATGGATATGACGCAGCTGCCAAGCTCGTAATTACCTCCAATTGGGTTCTTGGTATTAAGTCTACTATTAGGGATGTTAAGAGAATAGGTATCAAGAATTTGGACTTGTCGGATGTAAAAATGGCATCGAAGAATGGCGCAGCAATAAAGTTGATAGCCAGTTGCGATGGTGAAAATCTTAAAGTCGCACCAAAACAGGTTTCGAAAAGAGATCCTATTTGTGTAAATGGAACTTTAAATGCGATAACTTTCGTCTCCGAACATTCAGGTCAACAAACAATTATCGGAAAGGGTGCAGGTGGAATGGAAACAGCCAGTTCGGTGCTTAGAGATTTGATAGAGATTCGCAACACTAGGTCATTTGATTGATGTTATTTATACTAAAGAAAATTAGAGGTGTTAACACACACTTTTGATGGGAATTAATTTATAATGTTGATTGATAGTCACTAGTCATATTGACTCAAATTATTTCTTCTGATTTAGAAGAAATTTGGTCCGAATTGCAGAGGGTAAGGGAAACTACCTTATTAATATTTGAACCTCTATCAGTAGAGGATGCAGTGATGCAGTCAGACCCGTTTGGAAGCCCACCAAATTGGCACCTTGCGCATGTGACTTGGTTCTTTCAAAAGGTTCTTGAAAAATATGGTTTCAAAATTCAGGATGTGGATAATTCTACTAATACTGACTACCTTAATTCATACTACCAGAAATTTCATAATATCCTCCCCAAAACAGAACGGGGCCGCTATCCAAGACCTACTGTTTCCCAAACCTTACGATATAGGAAAATAGTGGAAGATGCTTTCTTGGATTTTTTTAAAATTGTCAAAAAAAATGGAACCTTTAATAAAAAAATGAAGTACGATTTTCTACTGGCAAACCAACATGAGATGCAACATCAAGAATTGATGATTTATGATTTACAACACTACTTCAATAGGTTTCCTGATCCTAAAGATAGCTATAGACCTAAAATATCTAAAGGATTGGGAACAGTAGGTTCCGCAGATATATCAACATCGATGGCCAAAGTACCAGGAGGTTTATACAATCTGGGGTTCACAGGTGATGGGTTTTGCTACGATAACGAGCTTCCGGAACACAAGACGTATCTCGATCCATTTGAAATTGACATTCACCCTGTCACAAATGGAGACTTCATAAAATTCATTGATGATGGGGGATACGAAGATTATCATTACTGGCTGGCAGATGGCTGGGATTTAGTCAAGGGAATGGGATGGAGTAGCCCGCTCTATTGGGAAAAAAAAGAGGAGGGTCATTGGCATAAGAAAGAATTTCGTGGCCTATCCAAAATAAATCCAAATGAACCAGTTGTAAATGTTAGCTACTTCGAAGCTGATGCTTATGCAAAATGGATTGGTAAAAGGCTCCCTACGGAAGCAGAATGGGAAAAAGCAGCAAGTTGGAACGATGATTTAAAAAGAAAAACAAAATATCCTTGGGGTGATGAATCTCCCACTGATAGTCATGCAAACCTTCTCGAATCTTGGTTCTGGGCTCCGTCTCCTATAGGATCGTTTCCGAATGGCAAGAGCTTTTATGGCTGTTACCAAATGATCGGCGATGTGTGGGAATGGACATCTTCTGAATACGTGCTGTATCCACGTTTTAGATCAGTATTCCCAGAATATACAGATAAATGGTCTATAGGACATAAGGTTTTAAGGGGAGGTAGTTTTGCTACACCAAGAAATCAAGTCAGAAACAGTTATAGAAATTATTTTAAACCGCAGGAAAGAATCTTATTTGCCGGTTTCCGATGTGTCAGGGACGCGACTTAAAAGACTTAGACAATAGAAATTTCTGCTGTCTGTGTAATTCTTTATCACTCGCAGGCCACTAGCAATAGCGAGCTTATTAATTCCCTCCAACGAAAACTTATAAGAGTTTTCAGTGTGAATTCGATCCCCTTTCTTAAAGGAAAAATGCTTCCCTAATCCGCGGATATAAACAGACTGATCGCAAGTGGACACAAGGTACATTTCGATTCTTTGTTGTTTCACATTGTAAAATGCCTCATGCATAAAAAAAGAAAGATCAAATTCAGCTTGAAGCTCTCTGTTAATTCTCGCCAAGAGATTGAGGTTAAATTGGGCTGTCATTCCGGCTTTATCATTATACGCATTTTCCAGTATCGTTGTCTCTTTCTGGAGATCGAATCCAATCAAAATCGCATCACCATAATTCACCTGTTCTTTAAGGGCAGTCAAGAATTTCTGTACTTGAACCGGATCTAGATTACCTATACTTGAGCCCAGAAATACTAATAATTTTGATTCAGGAACATCAGAATGATTTAACATGAATACATTAACTTCTTTTATCCCAGATGCATACTCTGAACAAACTCCAATAACACGAAGGTTTTTGAATTCTGTCGATAATTTATCAATAGAATCATTCAACATTGTCTCTGATACATCGATGGGGAAGTAGAATATTTTTTTATTATTTGACACAAATTCATTCAATAGTATCTTGGTTTTCAATGAACTTCCACTGCCTAATTCAATTATGGAAATATCTTGATCCCCACATATACCGAGTATGTCTCGTTTATATTTCATCAAAATTGAAGTTTCAGTACGAGTAAGATAGTATTCTGGTTGCTTGCAAATTTCCTCAAATAACTTTGAACCAGTATCATTATAGAAGTATTTTGGCATCAGATACCTCCTCGTTGCTGCTAGACCTGCCTGAACTTCGGCAGCAAATTCATTAGTCCTAATTGATTTCTCAGTGTCGTAAATTAGCAACTTTACAATCATGTAGCATTTTCCGAATATAAGTATAACGCATAGTTATCCAAAGAATCTTTTTTATCAATGTGCATGACTTGATGACCTTCAAAATTTGTAGTTTTAATAAGTTCGTTTAATTGCGTCAGGTTGACCTTAGAAATACATCAATGCTACTATAGGGACCTAATCAGATCGATACCAGATCTAATATCATTTTCATAGTGGGCATCAGGTACAAATGGCTCGAAGCTAATATATCTATCAAATTCCAATTCCCTAAGAGCTTTAACTATTTCTTGAAAATTTATGTGGGCGAAACCAGGCATTTTTCTGTTATTATCTGCCAAATGAATATGCTTAAGTAAACCGTTTGTATTCTTAATCGAGTATTCAATGGAGTCCTCCTCTATGTTCATATGGAACGTATCCAGAAGTAGACCTACATTTTCCTGAGCAACCGATTTAACTACATACATCGCGTCAGCAGAGGTGGTACAAACCGGGGTACTGTACCTATTCAATGGCTCTATGAGCAGATCTACACCACGATCCTTCGCAAATAGACTCAGTTCACGCACTGGATCAATTATTGTAGACATCAGTTCCCGTTTTAATGATTCTGATAATCTAGCATGATTCTTATCAACCTTGACCAACGAATCATCACTAAATAGACAAATGTTGAAGACATTTCCATCAAGCTTCTCGCAAAGTTCTATGCACTTCTTTATGTAATCTTGAGTTTGAAAGAAAATTGACTTATTTCGTGTAATTAGCTTTCGCCCTGAGGATTCTTTGCTAGCACAACCCCACATGCCAGTAATTCCGCTTATAGATATATTGTGTGAATGAAATAAATCTATAATGGAACCAACATCCACCGAGTCAGGCTCACCGTACATTTCCACAGCATCAAAACCAAGCATTGTCATTCTTTTAAGAGTAGTTTTTAATGGCTCGACATCCCTGAATGATGAAAGTGTAATAGAATATTTCCAATTCATCTAAAATCACATGATCACAAGATTATTTTATAAGACTGTTTATATACCTTCCAATAGTAACAGTATCAATAATATCTTCCTTCCCTTTATTTATTCCTTTTCTGTCAGAGACATAGACAGCTAATCCCGCACCATCAGACAATGATGGAACTCGTCCATGCGACGCCTTAACCATTTTACCATTCAGCGGTATTCTGTTTGTTTTAGAATCTATGAACAGTTCTGAAGGATCATATCCAGGTTTTCGGTGTATATCTACCCTGTTAGCGAACGGAGGTGATTTTTCTTCCTCAAACCACCAATAATAACTAAACCACCTATCTTTATCAGAAATCGCAATTAAGTCCCCACTCCGTTCATGATCTATATTCATCAACTTTTTACCTTCCTCATCTAAAACAGTGTCTATGCCCTCTATAGCATCAAGTATTCTCTTAACTTGTTGTACGCTAGTACCTCTAACGTAAATATGGGCTACCTGGTGGTCTACCATCGCAAATGCTAAGCTATATTCAAAATCGATATATTCTCTACCTTCTATTTCCCTTACCGCCAACAGACCATGTTCCCTGAATACGCGATTTATCGGGATATCGCTAGTTACATCAGAGAATCCGTACTCCGATAGAATGACAAATTGAGTCTGGTCACGTATTCCAAGATCTATTGTCTTCTTCATAATGTTACCAACGATGTTATCTACGAATCTGATTTCCTCCTTTAAATTTTTGGGGAATATCCCTTCGCGTTGAAAAATATAGTCCAGATGCGGAATATAAGTGAATAAGATGTTAGGTTTTTGCCGCTCCAAAACGAGTTCTGACGCCTTTCCAATCCATTCACTGGATTTATTAGAAGCTAAAGGACCCCAATATGTGGACAAATCAAATTTTCCTATTTCATTAGAAATTTTTTCATATAATCCAGGAGGTCTGGAATAACACCACATTATCATTCGGTCTTCCATATGAAGAGGTCTTGGTGTCAATACAATATCTGCATCCGCATACATTGTGTTCTGCCAGAAGAGCACAGCAGTCGTTCGCCCAGATCCTCCTCTTTTGGCAATATCCCATACTTTTTCTGCTTGCACCAAACTGCTTGACTGTTCCCAAAATGAGACTGTATGGATTTGTCTGTCGTATAGTCCGTTGGAAATGATACCGTGTTGGCGAGGATATGTTCCTGATAACATACTAGCCTGTGAAGTGCAGGTAACGGCAGGAAATACTGGTCGGACTCTTGCGAATTCACCCTTCGCAGAGAGACTACAAATATTAGGTGTTCTATCTTCAGAAATGAGTCCCGGTTCAAGACCGGCAATGTCAACGACTATTAGATGTTTATCCATAACGATAGCCAACAAGAACATTTATTTTTTGTAATAAATTCCTTTACCCTACGTTACATAGAATCTTCTTGAGAGAATAACTGCAGGTATTAACAATACTAGTAAACTAAGGCCATAAGCAAATCCCAGTGTTCCACCCATAAATGCAGAATCTAAAATTATTATCGATAATACCAAATTGCGAACTATTTTCCTTATCACTTTTGGATCGGAAGAGCCATATTTTCTAACAAGACTCCCAATCAACATTCCAATAAAAATAACTAAAAACAAGAATAGATCCCATTTAAAGTACCCTATAAGTGTAAAAAAGGTCAGTATCGCAGGAATTAATGAAAGTAAAACAACAGATATTTGGAAATTGGATTTTTTGGGTGATGGCCCTACCTCTATTCTACTCATGTAACTTATTGCAGTAACATATAAGAATGTACTTACCAGGATTACACTTATCTTCGCGAGATCATTTTGGTTACTAATCAAAATAATAATACCGGGACTACAACCTAAGACAACATTGAAAACTCTAGCAAGGGCTATTGTGAAGTATCCTAGAATGTTATTTTTTAGCCAACAGTCATATGCTACGATTGTGATTAGAAGAATCAGGGCCAACAGTACACTTGAGATGCTCACAAAAGTCACGAGAATTATTGCCAAAATCGTTGCAATAAAAGCAAATGCCAATGCGCTTTGTCGAGATATCCTTCCTGAGGGTAGTGGTCTGTCAGGGCGCTCTTTTCGATCTAGTTCTAGATCACGATAATCATTAATGATGATACCTACCATATACAACAGAATAGATGTGATAGTCAATAAAAGTAGATTCTCTATTCTTGCCTCTGGGAAAAGTACTACTTGGCTGAATCCAACCATTATATTCGACGGAATTGTAAACAGATTTGGAAACCTAACTAAGGCCAGATAGTCTCTTATTGTACCCATTCCTATTCACAGCATGACATTTGAAGATATTCACTTGTGGAAAAAACCTTGATATTTCGTAAGAAATCTCTAGATGTTGAAAGCATGAGTAACGTGTTACGGCTTCGGTATATTTATGATATTCGAATTCAAGGTATTATCTAACAAAACTGCGATTAGATTATCATACCAGATCATTGAGAAATTCGATTGACTTCATAGCGACGTATTCGGGACATTCTTGATATGGATAAAGTTCTACAGTAGCAAATCCATCGAAGCCAACGTCTCTTATCGTTCTGAAAACAGATTTAAAATCTATGACTCCTTCGCCGGGTAAAAGGTGTTTGTGGATTCTTTCTTTTGAAATGTCCTCAATATGAAAATGTTCGATATAATCAGCTAATTTGTAAATGGTTTTACATAGATCTTCTCCAACACAAAAGAAATGTCCGATATCAAAATTTAACTTTATACACGGAGATTCAATCATTTCCATTAGCTCAATGAATTCTTGCGAATTTTGTATTAACAATTCTGGTTCAGGTTCGATCAATATTTTTACTTTCTCCTTTTCAGCAACAGGTATCACTTCAGTCAACGAATCAATGAAAGTCTTAAGCAGTTGTTCTCTATTTTGAGAACTAGACATAATCGGTCCTCCCGGTTCAGTTGAGACAATTTTTGAACCAAGCTTTGCGGCCATCTTCACACATTCAATGGTGTGCTTGATACGCAAGCTACGCAAGTCCAAATCCTCTTCGATCCAAGAAGGATGATATACGTCTCCAATTGCATATAGTGTGAAGGCATTAAGATTCGAAAGAGAAATGCCCTTTCTTGATATAAGATTCTTAATGTCGACAATTCTCTCCTCAGGCATAGTTCCGGGGTATGCATGGGGTACATCGCAAAGAATTTCTACTCCCTCATATCCCAATTTGGAGATAATAGATATTGC
>JAKEIK010000307.1 GCA_022545895.1 Nitrososphaeraceae archaeon
ACTATAATCTGTGAAATAGATCGTGGATATCTTTGAGGTGTAGATTAGTTCTACTATTTCGGTCATCATATTAGGTTCTATGAAATAAGTAAATAAATTTCTCTCCAACAGTGCAATGGAATTATTCAAGATGTTGATGAATCATTATACCTCTCCATAAATTTGTCACTTAATCCCGCCTTATTAGGTGGATTGAATTACGACATCTCATATTAGAAGTGAGTAAGAGGGTTTAAATGTTGTTAGTACTCACTAATCTAGGGGATTTTGGTATTATGATTAATGGTTGTAAGAACCATCGCGCTGTAGATATTATGACTCTGAAGGAATGATTGATTAACTAAGGGGTTGCTTTTGACAAAGAAAAAGAATTCTTGGCAGGCGAGATCATTATCTGTTACTCTCAGCGTTGGATTTTTAATCATAATTAATGCAATCATGTCGCCAAATTTATTAGTCTATGCTGAGAGTGGGCTTTCCACCAAGACAGTAGAGACAACCAACACTGAAGGTATGGACGTACTTCTAGTCATGGTCAATCTTGCAAGAATACGAACCCAAATAATGTTAACTGAAAAAAGCTTGGCGGAGGGGGATAACAATATGGCTTTTGCTCATGCGTATATTCCGCATTCTGTAATTTTTCCATCAATTAAGGATATTCTTGAAAAAGTGCTGAATAATTCTAATTCTATAAATAGACTTGAATCCGGGCTGGCAGACATGGCATTCATGGTAAAATCTGAAGTATCCATAGATAAAATAAAACAGAAAACAAAAGATTTCAATATCATTTTAGATGATTTTGAAATGCAGGTAATAAATCCAGTAAGTCAAACAAATAAATCTCTAATTGCTCAGACTACGATACTTTTATTAAAAGATGCTGATAAATCGTATCAATTAGCAAATGCAGCGACCCTAAATAATAGTGCTGATCAAAAAATAGAGAACGTACAAGGGTTCAGTAAAGTCGATTATCAGAATGCACTCGGTTTGGTTAACATGTCGATATCAAATTATGACAAATTAGCAAGTTCTGTTTCAAAGAACAGGAATTCTGAAATTAACCTATCATTCGCTCAGCTGCAAGATTTCATGACTAAAAAATTAGATAAAGTAGAAATCTCACGATTAATCTCTTCGATAGAAAAGACATTAGAAGATTCAGTGTCCTCCCTCCCATCGCACACTAGTAATACGGAGAAACAGGACAACGCAGAAATACGTTCGTTTCAATCGTCAACGGGTAGTCAAAAAGGGACAAATGCCGTTGCTACAAGCGATATCAGTATCCAGACAGCAAAAACTAATGAAACTAAGGGAAAAACATTTGCGGATATACAAGAATTAAGCCGCGGATTTGGGATCTATACTGGTGAAAGAAAAGGGATGGGCCAAACAGACGAATCGTCAAAGGGAGTGGTAAGAGATAACATTGATCAGATTAGGCTAAAGCTGGAAAATGTGTTACAGGAGTATAAGGAAAAAAAATACGATGAATCATTGTCAGCTTCGCGTTCTGCCTATCTTGACAGCTATGAGAATATTGAAGTTCCGCTACGGCCAATAAACCCGGATTTTACGCTTGATATGGAGATTAAATTTGCCCAATTGCGAAATCTTATACAATCAAAGGTACCCTATGAAAGTGTCCAAGCCAAAATAATTGAGATAAGGCAGGGACTTGATGAGTCTGAAAGACTTGTAACAGGAACTGGAATTATTGCTCCGACTATAGCATTCTCAACGTCATTTACTATAATATTCAGGGAAGGTCTAGAGTCAGCATTAATTATTGGTGCCATTCTTACCTATCTCGAAGCATCTAGAAATGATCGTTTCAAAAAACATGTTTATTATGGTATTGCGATTGCAGTTGCGGGAACTGCTCTCACGTGGTTTATTGCAGAATACATAATCAAAATATCGGGAGTCAGTAGAGAGTTAATTGAAGCTATAGCTGGCATTTCGGCAGTAGCTGTACTTTTTTGGGTCAGTTTTTGGGTACTCAATAAAGTTGAGACAAAGAAATGGATTGAATTTGTCAAAGCGAAAGTGTGGCATGCTACCACAACAGGAAGCGTAATGGTTTTTATCATGCTTTCGTTCTTTACCGTTTATAGAGAGGGTTTTGAAACTGTTCTTTTCTACCAGGCGATGCTATCATTTGCCAAGTATATGGAATGGTATGTTATAGCAGGTTTACTATGTGGTCTGGCCGTAATAGTAGGGATTGTTTTTCTTATAAAAAGGATAGGTAAGAAATTACCTCTTAGAGTTCTATTTGGATTAACTATGGGTGTTGGAGCATACATGTCAATAGCATTTATTGGAAATGCTGTAAGGTCTTTTCAGGAGGTTGGATATATTTCTACTACACATTTGATTGGAATTATCCCGAGGCTCGATATTAATCTAGCAAAGATGACTGGAATTCATCCAACGCTAGAGACTGTTATCGCACAATTAATACTACTATGTGTATATGTTGTAGGATCATTATACATTCTTGTGATACAACCGAGACGAAAAAAAGCCATCGAGACTTCAAGAAAATCTATGGCAGATTTTGGAAAAAAACAATAAGGCCACGACGATGATTATAATAACTAACGTGGCGGACTTGCATTCATGATAATTCGTATCTGAATCTAACAATCAACCCTATCACCATAGATTTAATTGAGACGTTATAGCATAGATAATCTATTACAAAGTAGATAGAAAATGAGGTACAACATAATGGAGACGCATGATTTCAAATGTCGTTTATGCAGTACAAAATGGTTAAATTATGTCGAAAATAATACTCCATGTCCTAGTCCCTCTCAGGAGGATGGAAGGCATAATTTTGATTTTAGCAAACCAATTAAGGTGGATCCACTCGAAAAACAAACTGGCACCCCAGAAGTGCAAGAGAGCAAATAACCTTTCAACCAATTACGTTTTTTTAGTCAAAAAATGACCAATTGAATTGGACTTGCATATCGGCAACCGTTTTTACTTGAAACTATTATTCCTGGTATATTTGCAGCTGGAGATGTACGTCATGGTTCTATCAAAAGGATCGCTGCAGGAGTGGGCGAAGGCTCGACAGCTATTCAGCTAATACATGAATATTTATAATGATTAAGAAACACTATGATTATTTATAAGAATACTGCAAAGGAAGTATAGTGTAAGTTCTGAGATCGATAATAGAACCCATTTAATTTACAAAAGCAAAGCGACTCAAACGGAAATTGATTTATTTGACTACAAAGAGATGGACCAAGATGTACTTATAGATATTACATGATTAGGAATAGTTGTTTTACTTATTCTTGTAACAGAATATGAGTGGTTTGAATGGGTCCTTCAAGTTTGTTATTGAATTCTTTCTGTATAGACGATTTAAATCCACAATTTGTCTTTGGGTCTACTCTCGTCCTGTTTTTCAATATTCTTTGCCAATGCGAGGCTCCCTTTATACTCGAAATTAAATAAGTTTTGGAAGTCTGACAAATAGTGATTTTACTAGGATTGTCGTTCACTTTGATGATGCTAACAGTATAAATAATGTCTACATAAAGTAGTGTCATACCTAAGAAGACTATTTACGGAAAATGTCCAAAATGTAGGACTAAGAGTCAACTTGAAGTATTATCTGGCAACCCAGGAAAAGAGAAATTCAAGTGCAATATGTGTTACCATACGTTCGGAATAGATGAACTATGAATTAACCTTAGCTAAATTGTTCTTGGAAATCTTATTTTGATGAAGTGAAGGAATAAACAACAAGATACAGTTCCATTGAAGGGAGGGAGACTAGTTACATCATTACCATTATATATTTTCTCACAATATGCTCAGTCACTTGTGAATAAAATGGTGACCAGTAATTCGGAATATAAGATCTAACAATCCTGTGTATTAGTACTCCTAACTGAAATTGTTTTCATACAATATTTACATTCAGCGGCAATTTTATAAATTTTCTAACTTTGATTTGCTTAAACACAAAACTACAAAATTAAAACTTCTGCCATTGTTTGTTGTGACGATTCATATGACACTGGTCTGAGCAAAAGTCGTCATCACACATGTAACAGTATACTGGGTAGTCTTGTATTTTTTTGCCACAACTACCGCATGAAACAGACATATCCATGTTTTTATCTGATAATAATACGTTTTCCTCCCTTAGAAAGTTTTCTTCATGACTGACTGGATCGTTCAAAAATTGACTTGTCTAGGATCAGATAAATAACGATTTGTTAACCCGATTGGTTTCCACTCTTTGTAAAAAGTTACAGATAACAACTAAAATATGTGAGAGCATCAATTTAAGAACATGAAGATAGGAATCATTGGGGCTGGAGATGTAGGCAGTACTTTAGGCAAAGAATGGGCTAAGAGAGGCCACGAAATTGTGTTCGGAGTTCGAAACATTCAGAGTCCTAAAGTCAAGAGTTTACTCAAAATTGCAGATTCAAATATCAAGGTTGCTACCATTAGTGAGGCGGCTTCTTTCGGTCAGGTAGTACTCCTCGCCGTACCATGGGAAGCCGTCAAAGAAACGATCGAAAATGCAGGAGATTTATCTGGAAGGATTTTGATAGATCCCATTAATCCCCTGAGTTCTGATTTAAAAAATTTGATAGTTGGACCTTCGACATCTGCCGCCGAAGAGATTGCAAAATTGGCCCAGGGTGCTAAAGTTGTTAAGGCATTTAATGCTATAGGAGCAAAGACTTTGGGTAATTTGAAATTTGGTCAATACAAAGCAGATACTTTCATTTGCGGTGATGACTCTGGTGCAAAATCGATTGTAAGAAAATTGGCTATGGAAATGGGTTTTGATGTTCTAGATGTCGGGCCTCTTTCTAACGCGAGACTGTTAGAAAATTTGGCGTTGCTCTGGATTGAATTAGCATTTAGACAGGAAATGGGTCCGAATATTGCTTTCAAATTATTGACCAGAACAAGTGGAATGTAAAAATTATGCAGAGACGCTGCCTTCCTAAAAAAAAGGGCTTTATTCGCAGGGAGGAATCGAATCTGGAATTGAATCGGCACCTACTATTCTTACTGATTGGTTACAAGATTTGATCCTAGTAAGTATAGCGGGGAAAGGAGATTGTATCCCTGGAAGACCTCTCATTAGACTACCGCTATCTAGCAATTTAATAAGATCTTGATATTGTCGATTGCGATCAAAATCCATGTCTTTGTTTATGAGGTATTTCATGTATGATGCCATAGTACAATTCTTGATTGAATTTGATTTGTGAAGATATTTTACTCTGTCGAGAAGGTATTCGTACTCACCCCTTGGAATTTTAGTACTGACAACAATTGTTGATTTGCGAGCCATTTATCAGTTCAGCAAATATTTGTCATAAGGAGGTTTAAAAAGTTAGAGGTTGAGAAACCACGGTGACGCAAAGGTAGACCCTGACAAGAGATGGTTACTCCTCACAATATCAGGCTGCAAAAAAGGTAGACCTATACTATGAATACGTTGGAGCACAATACCGTTTGAGCAGTGAGTGCCAAAATTACTAAAAAGCGAAGATAAATTCAGCTGTTATATCGATAATACGATGTATGGCATCATTCAAAAATCGCTTGAAAATCCAAGCCATCCTAATTTCATTCATAAATCAAATCTGCAGAAATACCGTCAAACATCACTTTGTTGATAAAGCATCGTCTCGAATGAAGTTGCAGCGAATATAATTGTTTGTGAATTTTTGAATAAAGTGTATAGAAAATTATTATGCTATATGTTTCCACGGTTTTTGAGCATAATCAATCCGCCAAGTGGATGGCAGTTTATGTAAAGATAGCAGGGAAGAATTAGAACTAATATTCTGTGGTAGATTTTTGTTATCGTATGCGTTGTGAGAGAATAAATAATAACATAGCTAAAGCCATCGTGGAAATCCATACAACCTTATTCCATTCGAAGATCTTTTGTCCATCTAATACCCCAAACGGTAACAAATTGAACATTGCTATCCACCCATTAAATGAAGCTCCTGCAACGAAGAAATAACTTGACTGATTAAGGTTGTATAGAAGAAGGAATGCGAAACCCATAACAAGGTTTGTCAAAGGGCCTATTAGTGCCACTCTTCCAAATCTGTTTCTGTCCGTGAGACCAACCATCACTGCGCCGGGCGCTATGAATTTGAATGGAATAATTGGAATCGCAGATATTGCTGTAATTAATAGGCCATATAACTGCCCACGGAACTCAGCCCAGCTTCCGTAGAATTGGGCAAGAAATTTGTGAGCAAGCTCGTGCACAAGAAATGCACTAACGAATATTGTTATAAACTGCCATGATATGTATCTATAAGAATTTAGTGACAACCCCACCGCTGTCACCAAGAGTGTTGCGATGCCTAAGTGTAATAGTTCTGTTTTAGAGCTTTTTATTCTGATCCTACTGGAAAAAGAATGTAAAGAATGCTGATCTTCATCGCCAGCCTGCATTCTCCTCTGTCTGTTTTGCATATATTGCTTCAAGTTCACACAAGAATGATTCATGGGTATTCTATGCAGATCACAGAACGATTCTCCACAATAATTGCATACAAATGGTATATTCTCGTTAATTCCACACCAATGACATTTCATTCTCTTTATGCCGTATCATTTAGGATCGAACCCATATTTTAAGGCATGATAAAGAAGATTCCAAAGAAACGTCATGAAGGACAGTTAGAATTATGCTCACCGTCTGCATAGATGAATTGTCTGTCTTCAGACGGCTTAATTGATGACTCTATAGTGTTACTAAGTATTCTAGACATATCTGCTTGTCCTATACTATTTTTATATGGTTAAGTGATTACAAAAATTTACTATCCTTGTAGTACCAATTGTTGTTCCTAAAGTATAGAACAGTCTAGAACATCACAAAAGCCATTTTTATCACGGACAAGATTTTAACTTAATATTTTCCGGTGAACAGATCCAGAAATTATATGGATACCGTCAGTGTAGAAGAGTATTAGTGATTTGCTAAATTTCATGTAACTTGTATGAATAAATAATTTATTGTCAGGTGGGCAAAATAGACATGGCTTGTTCTAGATTTACGAATGATAATAGGTTTGCACGAATCTTATAGTCATGACATTAATTATTCTTGCCAATAAGACATAAGACTTAATAACTAAAATTATGATCTAATAATTGATTAGTTATGGCAAGTCTTAGGAAGAAGAATTTAGACAGTCCTGATGAAGTACGTTCTTTTGATAATGGCAAGGTAGAAATTGCAAATCTAGGAGACGTTGCTATAGGTCGTGCAACGCTTGAACCAGGATGGAGTTGGGAAAAATGCGTAAAGCCAATAGTGAAAACTGACAGTTGTCAAGCACCTCACACTCAATATGTAGTTTCTGGACGAGTGAAGGTAGTAATGGATGATGGAACAGAGGAAGAATTTGGCCCTGGCGATGCGGCTGTAATTCCACCTGGACATAATGCTTGGGTTGTTGGTAATGAACCAGTGGTTGCTATTGACTTTACAGGCCTGAAAGACTACGCGAAAAAGGGTTAGATCTCCGCAAAAAGATTAATTTTATCTAAGACAGACTGACTTGATAAGGTCATTGTATAAGTACGGTCACTTTTTTATAGTATTACTCTAGTAGTACATAATTCCTACAAAGACAATTCCAGAGTCAAGCCCATGAGCATGGAAAGTGGAGGTACGAATTCTGTTACCAAAACCAACTTCAACAAAGGGATTAGTGATTATCTTGACATCTGCTCATACTTCAATTCTCAGTTAGCTACAGGACCTTTCATATATTTTTGAGGAAAGATATTCGTCTTTCGAGAATCACACTAAAGGCATTGGTCTAACTAACTTCGTTAAATCCGCTCTATAGTAATCGAGTTTATCGGGATCGTATTTCTGCACTGTTTCAATCGATTCACCTTTATTCATTCTACGGGCTATTACATCTCTATGGACATAACTACTAACAAATTCATATCGACGGCGCCTTGCTTCCTGGAGAAAACCAGACCGTAGAAGGTGTCCTCCAGTTTCTCCCAAGTACTCGGGTTTAATTCTTATCCATTCCATGTATACAGTATTCTTTCTGCCGAAATTTTCATCATGTGTACCTCGTCGAAGCTTATATCTTTCGAGGGGACCCCCATTTACGTAGCCAACGACATGTCCACTTGGGGTATTTGTTCTGAGTGTAATCAAAATAGTCTCCTTTGCACATAAAGACTTCTTGAAATCTACTTCGTTTGGAGATATGGGAGCGTGAATTTCTTTATACATTTTCATGATTGAATTAATTAAATTAGTGAGCATATGATCGGTGTTTTCCACTGCAGTTACTAGGTTCAGTTCCTTTCTTCGTAACATAGCTCGTATTTGTACTTCATTTTCCCATGCCTCCCTGAAATCAGCAACGTTGTCATAAAAATTTTTCTTGAACTCTTCAGGTATTGCTTGAAGTACTGGATCGAGCATGCTTTTTTCTTCCTTCAATGCCGTAAAGTAATTTACGGAATTCTCATTTATGACTGATGGATGCCATCCCATAGCATGTGCGTTAAGTCTAGCCAATTCCTTTGAGTATTCAAAATTGCCCAAGCAATAACCGGCGATACGATCACAAATTGACAAGAACCATCCTAGTTCTTCATAATGTTGTCGGGTGTTGATATCATTTTCAGGAATGCCAGCTTCAGTAAATAGGTCGGACATTCTTTTTCGTGCGTATTCTGCAATACCATCTTTGAATGGATATGCAGTACGATGTATTAAAGCAATAGCGATATCGAGATCTATTTTAAATGGTTGTACAAGTTTTCTGATTTTATCATCACCTCTGATGAATGACTCGACATCGTCTTCATGAGGCTTGTCAAAGCGCTTTAGTGGATCATAATCATGAAAGAGCGCGGCAACAAAGAGTGTTTCGATGTCCTTTTGATTGAATCTATTTTCGTACTTTTTCTGTAACCCTATTATTGCAAGTAAAGTGAAATAGGTGACTTCCAATTCATGATTGATATTGTGATATCCATAATAGTCCGAACCAAGACCATTTTTTGAAAATTCGGAAACAGCATGTCGGATAAGCCTTCGTGCTTGTGTCTTATTAAGTCCGATATTCTCACAAAGTTCAATAATTTTATCCTTTAAGATCGATTCTCTGGCTATTCCTACATTGTATCTGATCCACCATGGAAGTAGCTTGACTCTCTTATAGAATTCATACCAACGCGGAATTGCTTCTTGTGCGAGAGGATTAAATCGTGGCTGCTTTTTCATATCATCTCCATTTCCGCTTACACGACAGGACAATCTTTCATGATTAATATACATACTGAGTATAAATGGTTTATTTTGGATTTACTCACCTCAAATAATTTAATTATCTACTTAAATCATTGAAAATCTTTTAAAAGATTTCTGGCAGGTGGATAGTTAACTGGAAGGTAATAGATAGATCCGCTAGTGCTACGCTACATCTCTGTTCATAGCTCTAGAATCGGCAAGGCGTGTTAGCTGCAATAATTAGAAAAATTATACTTTGTCTATGTCTGGGATAAATGGCCAAGTGTGGACAATCTGTGGAAATCGCTGAAAGAATTTCGTGTAGCATTAATCAATTTTTCATCAAGACAATCTAAAATCGAATATGTGGTATTCACTTTTTTCTGGTAATTGTTCAAGCAAAGGCTTTATTTTTTCCAGAAATTCCGAGTAATTCATGCCATTGTAATAAGAATCCATATCGTCTTTTGCGTCCCAGAATGTAATGTTAACTATAGATGGTGGATCCTCCAAACTTTCCCTTAAAAGGTATCCCTTAAAGCCCTTCACCCTTCCTATATTGCTATTGTAAAAGTCAGCAATCATCTTTAAGGCTATTACGCGCTGTCCCTTCTTACAACGTTCGTTAAATTGCATTGCATACTTGACATCAGATATTTGTAGCATTTTATTTATTATTTAATATAGAGGAAATTGATAAGCATTTTCTTTCTTTTACCCTTAAAGAAAACCTGATGATACTACAATCAATTATCACAAGCGAACTACTATTTGGTAATATTGTTTATTGTTTTATCATAAAGAAAACATTCACTTTTCATCTGTATCATCTTGACATTGTGTGGCCGTAAATTCCCTGTATCTTACTTATTTAGCTTTCAAAATGTAAAACACGAGATTTTGTTTTGTTTCGCTTTCACCGTTTACTTACAGAATAGACACTCAAGCTTAGTCATCTGA
Source organism: Nitrososphaeraceae archaeon (assembly GCA_022545895.1). Classification (GTDB taxonomy): domain Archaea; phylum Thermoproteota; class Nitrososphaeria; order Nitrososphaerales; family Nitrososphaeraceae; genus TA-21. Next base: position 10,271 of record JAKEIK010000307.1, read on the forward strand.
CCAGATATCTTGTATGGCCGCAATCATTTGTGACCGTTGGTGTAACGATCAGTTGCCAGGGCTTTTGTGTTTTGTGATAAATACATATTCCCTTACAAGTCACACTCTTTTTTCTCCCGATAATTATTCATGGTAAGCTTCAATAGTTTCTCACATGTAGTAATATTCAGAAACTACTTTGTGTATATATGCGGATTATCTGATTCGCTTTTTTTATCCTTAGTTAAAGCCAGATATTTTCAATATTAGTTTTCTTTCTTATTGCAATATGTGAAAAATCCTCACCTTTTATTGCCCCGTGCCAGTGTATTAGTCCTGCTGGAACGCGAACTATATCTCCTTTCTTGATTTCATATTCCTTGTTTAGTACTCTTGTACTCCCACTCTGGTCACTGACGTCCATTTTCTCCACAAAGACAACCGTCCCCTTTCCCTCAGTAGGGATAAGAATCTGTTCAGACATATGAATATGGGGTCTAGTTGTACAGCCGCTTCTAAATTCTACATAATAAATTTCTTCTTCGGAAGAAGTTTCCTCAGCCATCTTGCGCATCATAAAGTCCCCAGTGAAATGCTTCTCATGTTCTATTTTTGGTATCTCGGTCATATAATTAACATTCAGTATTTTTAGGTCCATTATTAGTTACCACCATAATTGTCTAGTTTGCGAGAATATTAATGCTACTGGCTGTTAAAAATTATGCCACTGCAGACCAATTTTTTGTTCCTTTGCATGAGTGCGTATTTTGAGAACAGGACTTTAGAAACACAGTAGCATATTCTAAGAGACCAAGATCAGCTGAATTTTTGGTCTGGAGGTGTCTTGTTTCTTAGGTATCTTGATTCAAAAAAGCAATTGAAGTGATTGTTCTATTGAACATCCCAGGGATTTCTCCGATTTGTAAGGCTTGTACCGATAATTCCACTTTGGACTCCCGTAGCATCTTCATATGTATAAATGATTGTGAAATTAGAAAATTTTTATGTTAACTATTCTACACTCACTGTCTTTTAGGCTCTTATTTTCATTCAAATTTAGTAAGAAATGAAGGAAACAAAAACAGAATTAACTCCAGCGAAGTATAAATTTGAACAACCCATTGTCCCCAAGAGAATCATGCATAGAATGGATATTCGTATAAAGACCTCATTATTATCTTCAATTCTTAGCGACTCCCTTGACAGGGCGTTCGTCGACTATGTGAAATGCATCGGTTATAGTGTTTATGAGAAAAAGGTCAGTAGCACGAAGTAAACGACTGAAGATTTTCAATTTGCTTGCTAATTAATAAATCTCATTTTCTGACTACGCTGAGATAGACTGAACTAGGTTCTTTAATTCACTGGCGGACTAAGATGCTCTCATTTTCTGCCTTTGTTATCGTATCCGCTAAGAAATAATATGGTATCTTTGCCAATTGCTCGATTTTCCAGTGACAGCTCCAACAAAATCCACATATAATGCAACTAAACTGGGTTCTTACATTGCAGGACCTACATTCGTGGTATTTATAGCCAATACTATCCCTTAGATACTCATGTTTTAAGTAATTTCTCTTTGTCCCGATTGTTCGGGATATCATTTCAATATGTATTATATACCTATACTATAATATATGTTCTTTGGAAATATTATATAGTAATTACTAAGTATTGTATCGTTTCTTCGTATAGAATATCTCTTCTAGATATCAGTATGTTAAGTCATTTGGGATACCATATTAGATGAGGTAATTGAATGTGACTTCTTTATTGTATAGAGACAGAAGTCGCACTCTTCACACATATAGTACAAACTATCGAAATCAGAACACAAGGTCATGATGTTGTAACAACGTGGACACTCTATATCATGTTCCAGTGATGGAGATAAGGTCGTATGGTCTTCTTTTCCTTTTGAAGCCACGTATTCCAACTTGGTGACATTTTTTTCCTTTCTCATTTGCTATTATCTCCTTTTACGTCACTCATTGTTATTAAAGGCTAAATCACCACACCGGGAGGGGGTATATTAGTCAAATGGATACAGTTTTGATGGCTCAAAAGGCCATATTATGTATATCATATTTACAGAAAAAAATAATGTGAAAAAATATGGATACTAATTTCATGAATAATGTTATCAAACATTCCTTTAATCAGCCAAACTAAAATGTTTATTCAGGACGAAGAAATAATTGCACCTAACGCTAAGTTACACGAACAGATTAATGCACTAAATTGATTTATCTCTAATCAGTGTGATTGCAAGAATAGAAAGTATCCCCATTTTATTGTAGTGTCGGTACGAACTGATCAGGTGAATTATATCGATATTCATTATGGTAGCGGTAGGTTGCTGCCCGAGAGTTCTTGGATAAACCAGTTGCATCACGGGTTATGCTAATTTCTCTCCATACTCAATTGGAATGAAATATGATACTGGTAAATGGTATAAGAACCAGAATCTGGTTCAATCCGTATCAAAAATTAGTCTTCTTCAGAAAATTACCATTGCCGTTTGTCACCTTCAAGGAGACCAGAATCTGAGTGAATTCTATCTATATGTTTGGAGAGTTCGTTTTTATCTTTAAACTTCGATTCACAATAAGGACAGGAAACTTGACCATCAGTTGACATTCAAGGATAGTATGTCTGTCCTTTGCATTTAAGTTGATCGTTCTGGATTTTTATATTTTTAATATAGGGCTTGGCAGCAAAACAAAGTTAAGAAATTATAAAGTTACAGGTTATTAGATGGCCATAAATTCGTCTTTCTGGTTTAGTAACCTGAGATCATCATCTGTATCTATCATCCATTCAACTAAGTGATCATCTAGCTTATGATACTTCGTTAGATGTTCCTTGCGTTTATCATTATCAATTTGTTGTTTACATACGCCACATATCAAGTGGAATTACTTTCGCTAATATAGCTAGATAGTGGAATTTTAACCTATCATATCGCTAGCGATATCAGAGTGACATACTTTTGCAAAACTTTTTTCACAAGCAAAAATCTCGGGGTGGTATATATGCTAGTTCAATTGTTCTTCAAAACCATGATTATGATTAATGAGTCTCCTGTGCCCTTCAGCCCAATAAATTGAGATTATTAAAACATACTTGTCTTGTGTTATCCGATCTATATCAATTCCCACAAAAGGAACTATTTGGTTGATGGTGTGGCCCCATAGCATGGTCTGGGATGGCGGCCTGAGGCTACTGAGGTTTCCGATCAACCAGTTTCAAAAAGCACATATTATTAGATATCTCTGGATATATGTTGATTCGATATGATCTACTAACAACATACGATCACAATATAGTCTATTTAGATGGCGTAGGTTTTGATTAAAATAGATAAAGTAGTTTAATTTAGCTATGCGGGCTCAGTTATTGCATTCACACTTTGGTTCAATGCAGCCTCGGCTATATCCGCTCCATGCTCGGCAGTTCTCCTTATTTCTGCCAAGATCAATGGGATAGGTGTTGTATCGTAATCTTGAAATTTGTTCAACATTGCTAGAATATCATTTTCAGCCGAAGCAATACTCTGTACTTGGTCTGTTATCTTATCGGCTGCATAATAATCCCCTTGCAAGAACGCTCCTACAGAATTGTCTACTAATTTGAGTGACATCTCGCTCATCTCTTTAATTTTCAACAATATTTCGTTAGGCAACTTCATATCATTTTGCTGACATTCATAGGCAATGCGTGAGCCATGATCAGCAATTCTTTCAAGACTTTTTCCGGCTGCACGATAGGCAAAACAGTCTGTTGGTCTCTTTAGCCCAATTTCATACAAAAGTCGTTCATGCTGCGATGCGATTACGAGATTTCTAAGCAGATACAAGCTGAATCTATCAACTTCATCATCTGCTCTTATTGTATTCTTTGCTAACTCCTTATCGTTGCTGCACAATGCGGTGATAGCATCCCTATGCATAGATACCCCTATCAGAAACATCCTTCTTAAGGCGGTGTTCATTGACAATCCTGCTGCTATGCCCATTAAAATCGTGACAGTTATGAGCTGTGATGAATCTTCAATTATCTCGGCGCCAATAAGATTTCTGTTAACTACCTCTCTCACAGCATCACGTTGTTTAGGAAGAAATCTTTCTCCCTCAGGTTTTATGTGTATAATATTGTAACCACGCAAATACATAGATATTACTTTGCGTTTCACAGTATTGGCGCCTTCCTTGCCACTTACTTTGCATGTACATTCTTCGGTAAGAGATGTTCTCATAATATTTGGAAATACTGAAAGTGAGCTATTCATCCCTCGTACGATAGTAACCGGGTCGCCTACTCTGAGTTGCATTTCAGCCATCCATTTTTTTGGGAGTGAAATTATGAAAGTTGATCTACCCGTAAATTGAAGTTTGCGAGTTTCATTATTATCCATGGGCGGCATACAGGTTCAATCGATTATTTAACGCAACTCACTTATGCATTTTATCACTTGTGATCATATGCCACTATAGGATCTAAATAGAGGCTAATCTGTGATTTTCATCTTCGAGGGCTAGAGTCAGCAGTGACAATGTAGTGAACACAATCGCTGATATAACAGGCATGGTCGGCAATTCTTTCTAAATATCTTAGTATAAGCAGTGCAGAGATAAAACACCTCACTTCTGCATAGGCATATTCTCTGTCCCGTGGTGTCAGCACGAATCTCAAGTATGATCGATAGAGTGCGTCCACACTATCATCCATCATATAGAGCTTTTTTGAAGTGTCTTTGTCGAGTTTCTTTAGTGATTCCACGCTCAGCTTAATCATGTTTTTAGCTGTGTTTGCCATTTCGATAACGTATGACTTGTCGCAGTCTGGAATAGCCCCAATCGCTTCCAGTACATCTGAAATATCATATGCATACCTGCCAAATCTTGAAAAGCCGTATGCGACATCCATACAAGACTGGATGAATCTAAGATCTCTTGCTACCGGTTGGTATCTTGCTATTAATTCAGTTGCAAAATCCGCCACTTCTAGCTGAAGAATTCTGAGCTTTTCTGAATATTCAAAGATCTGCGGCCGAAGCATAACTCCCTTTTCATATGATTCTAAAGCCGCATTAACAGACTCCTCGGACAGAGTGGCCATGTCCATTATTAGATTTCTGATGCGATCTAACCCTATGTCAAGAAGCCGAGCCAAGCTACGTACTATCCAAACTTTCCAGAGATGTATCTCTCTGTCAATTCTTTTTCTGGATTCTTGAATATCTGACTTGTTGCTCCGTATTCAATCATTTCTCCAAGATACATAAAAGCTGTGAAATCTGACACTCTTGCAGCCTGCTGCATATTATGTGTCACGATTACAATGGTAACATGTTCCTTAAGACTTCGTACAAGCTCTTCAATTTTTGAAGATGCCAATGGATCTAAAGCTGATGTAGGCTCGTCCATGAGTAACACTTCTGGCTGCATCGCGAGTGCTCTTGCAATGCAAAGTCGCTGTTGTTGGCCTCCAGACAAACTCATGCCTGGCTTCTCTAGTTCAGTTCTTACCTCCTCCCATAATGCAGCACCTTTTAGACTTTCCTCCACAACTTCTGCGATTAGATTCTTGTCTTTAATCCCGTTTAGTTTCAACCCAGCAGCAACATTATCGGATATACTCATTGTCGGAAATGGATTTGGTTTTTGAAACACCATTCCTACACGTCTCTTAACAACTACTGGATCAATGGATTTATCATATATATCTGCGCCATCAACCAACACTTGACCGTCTACTCGAGCATTGGGAGTCATTTCATGCATACGATTGAGACATCGAATCAATGTAGTTTTGCCACATCCAGACGGTCCTATAAAAGCAGTTACGGATTTATCTTTAATATTTAAATTAATATTTTTTAATGCCTGCTTTCGACCAAACCAGGCATTTATTTCCTTAATAACAACTTTGTACCTATCAGTGGTTTCTATTGGCCCAGCTACCGCTGCTTCCTCCTCTCGCATTACTTCTTCCACAGTCAAGGACCTAGTAAATTAGGGCATTTCAGCTACATATGGATTGTCTATATAGTTAGTATAGATGAATATGGAATCAAGCCTCTGCTCTTACGGTAAATCCCTTTTTGCGAGCTAGCAACCTCAGGCCCACATTCATTCCCAAAACCATTAAAATGAGAATTAACGCAGCTCCCCATCCAAACGCATGAGCTGATTCGTATGGTTGACTTGCCAACCTCCAGATTCTTAATGGAAGTGCATCAACAGGACCTTCAAGCCCCGAAAAGAAAAGACTTGTCCCCAAAATAGTCATAATGAGTGGTGCTGTCTCTCCTGCAATTCTAGCAATTCCAAGACCAATCCCCGTTAGAACTCCACTTTTGGCTGTAGTCAGTACAATGTTCATTGTGATTTTGGCCTTGGATATACCCAGTGCGTAACCGGCTTCCCTGAGAGAATGAGGAACTATCCTAAGGGTCTCCTCGGTAACTATGACCACTATGGGCATCATTATTATAGACAGCGATAAAGCACCTGCCCATACCGAAAAAGATCCCAGGAACAGGACAATAGTGACATAACCTACTATGCCTATAACTATTGAAGGAAGTCCTGTCAAGATATTATTAAGGAATCGTACCACTGTAGGAAATATTCCGTTTCCCGCAAATTCTGAAAGATATATGCCGGCAAGTACGCCAACAGGGGTTGCAATTAATGAGGCTAATCCAACAACTATTATAGTCCCTTGGATTGCAGGGCCTATCCCACCTTTTCCAGAGCCGATGGATCCTTGAGGAGCTGTTAGGAACTCGAAACTTAATGCACTGGCACCATTTTTGATTACTTCTAATAGTATGCTACCAAGCGGGATTATAGCCGCGACAACGCAAACTAGAGCAAATACAGTAACAAGATTATCAGTAATAATTCGTGTGCGGTATCTCTTTTTCATTTCTTCATGAAGTATCATCCTGTAATTTTTTCTTTCTTTACTGCTCATCTTCTTCCTTTTTCTCCTGTTGGCACTTTAACCATTTTCCTTACAAGTAGCCTAGCTCCAATATTGATAATCATAGTGAGAATTAGAAGAACTGCACCAAGACCTATCAGGGCTGATAGATGCAAATCAGAAGAGGCTTCATTAAATTCATTGGCAATCAGACTTGAGAGAGTTTGACTCTGAGAAAAAAGTGTTGTTGGAATAGCAGCTATGCCTATAACGTTACCAATTACTAGTGTTACTAATATAGTTTCACCCACTGCCCTGCCAAGACCTAGAATGGCAGCCCCAAGAATTCCTGCTTTTGCGTATGGAAAGACAGCTATCCTTACTGCTTCCCATCTGGTGGCACCTAAGCTATACGCTGCTTCTCTTTGGGAGTTGGGGACTACTCTCATAACCTCGCGGCATATTGAAGATATTATAGGGATGATCATTATTGCAAGGACTATTCCTGCTGTAAAAAGATCTAGTCCAAATGGATATTTTGCGAAGATTGGTAAGGACCCGTGAAACGCGTTATACAGTGGCATTTCAATCAAATCCCTTATCCAAAATCTAAAGACAAACAGTGCCCAGAGCCCATAGATGATACTTGGCACAGCAGCTAATAATTCGATTACGAACGATATAGGAGCAGCGAGACGTGGCGGTGACATTTCAGATACGAATGTAGCTATTCCTAAGCTGATGGGAACGCCGATCACCATTGCTATCGCGGAACTTGCAAGAGTGCCCACAATGTAAGGCAATGCGCCAAAAGATTCCCTGCCTTCCACAGCATTCCAATCAGTTCCAGTAAGAAATCCAATTACCCCCTCATATGAAAAAATTTGAATGGATCCTCTGAATACAGAAAATGTAACAAGACATACCATAAGTACTGTGTATGCTGCTGCAAAAATTACAATCGCTCTGAATATTTTATCACTCCTTCTCTTTCCCCTGATGAATCGATTAGATAGAAATTGTCTATTTTTAGAAGTGAACGCTGCTATGATCCATACACCTAATGCTAGCCTCTATAGTGTATTTAGATATATTATGATTGCATAACAGAAGCCTATAGATACATATGTTCTATATAGAAAAAATGGGATGGAGGATTGTCCCCCTTAGAGTAGGGGCTTACCTTTGTATGTCAGCGATTTCAGTGTATCTTGGTCAAGTTTCACGACGGTATCAGGCAGCGGAACATAGTTAAGAGATTCTCCAGTCTTTTGTCCATCGGTTATTGCCCAAGCTATAAAATCTACTAACGCCTTGGCTTTTGGTTCATCTATATTAGGATCGGTGCTCAACTCCTTGTAGAGTAATAGATATGAGAAGCTCGCTATAGGATAGGAATCCTTGCCTCCGGCATTAACCATCGTAACGTTTGTCCAAGGTTGGTCCCCTTTAGGCAAAGCTCCTGATTGGGCCGCAACGGCCGCTCTCGTAGATGCGATGGAAGGTTCGATGAAATTGCCTTCTTTATTTTGGATAAATGCGAATGGTGTTTTTGTTGTCAAGGCATAACTCAGTTCAATATATCCGATCGTGTTTGCCGTTCCTTTTATAGCATTGGCAACACCTTCATTTCCTGGTGCACCAATACCAGTTGGCCATGCCACGGACTTGCCTTTTCCGACTTGTTGACTCCAAGCAGAACTAACGTTAGAAAGGTAGTCTGTCCACACAAAAGTAGTTCCAGAACCATCAGATCTATGTACTACTACAATATCATCTCCAGGAAGTGTTTTATCCGGATTCAATGACTGTATTTTAGGATCATTCCATTTTGTGATCTTACCCAAAAATATGTCCCCAAGCACTTCTCCTGTCAATTTAAGCCCCTTATCTGGGATACTCGGAATATTGTAGGCTGCTACCACAGAACCTATTGTTTCAGGTATGTGAACGGCACCGGGTGCGCTTTGCATTTCTTGTGCTGTAAGAGGAGCATCGGTAGCTCCGAAATCGACTGTTTTGGCAGTGAATTGCTTGACACCGCCTCCACTTCCAATTGATTGATAGTTAATGTCGACTTCTGGTTTTATTGTTTTGTAGTCTACTCTCCACGTATCTATTAATGGAAAAGGAAATGTCGCCCCGGCCCCATTAATTATTATTTTGTTTTGGGCATGAACACTGAATATGCTAGATGGGATGATGATCCCCAGTAGCAGACCAGCTACAATGCTCATGATTATCATGTTCTTTTGCATATTAAATTCACGTAGTAGCACTTTGTTCTTATTCATTTACCATATTTTTAACATAGTCTATAGGTATCTATATGAATACTTTAAACACCTTATAAAAACACAAAGTCTATGAGGATTATTTTCCAACAAGGTTTCTGCCTCTCAAGTCTTTAGACACGAGGTTATGGTGAACATAATGCATACTGACTAGCCTATAGCGTCAAGACACAATACTTTTTTTGAAGATTCGAAGATATATTACCTAAGTTACCCGTTAGGAGCCTAATGATAAATTCGAAGGAGCTAAAAGCCGACATTCAACCCCGGATCTATTGTAGTTCCTAACATGCAAAAGAAGCTATTGCTAACGAGATCACGGCTGCGTAAATTTTTATAAATCATTAACCTGTTCCCAACAAGATATTTAATAGCTTTCCAGCTATTATCCATTAGTAACGCAATTATTCTTATCCTACGAGATTATCACACACTATGTAGTCTTTCATCTCGGTGAGATTAATTTCGTTCTTAACTAGAACTATAAAGACAAATTATTATTTTACGAATTTAAGTAATGTTAAAGTTATTCTACCATCATACCGCATCAACAAAATAACTAATATTTTCTAAAGTAGAGAAAGGTGAACTTAAGGATATTGGGTGATCAGCTTTGCACAGAGGTAATGCTATTCTATTCAATGGTCAGTTTTATAATTAGTATTTCTATGTTTATAAAAACTAACTCATCTTATATGTTTTGGTTAACATTGCGAATCATGAACTCTATATCCAACCCTCGATCTGGTTTTATAGTATAACAATACTCCTCGTCCATGCTTAAAGGGATCAAGGCGATCTGGTCATTACGACAGAGAGGACATGGATGTTCCTGGTCCCCACATGTATCGAATTTTGTTGCTGTCCAGTAGCAAGATTCACAAATTGCAAACTGATACCGACTATAATCATATTTTTTTGAACTAGATGGGCCATCTGCTTTATAAATGGTAATAGCACCAAGTTAATTATTATCGCAGAAGTTCAGTTAGATTAAAGAACAGTATATAGTCTATTTAGGTTGGCAATTTAGCCGAAGTACATTTACTTTCAGTGTAAAGCGGCAAATGGTTAAATGTTGAGGCTCAGAATACCAATTATCTATTAGTGTTGTAGGTCTTAGCCAATATCTATACGATCTATTTGTTCTACATACAGACAATAAATATAAGCAACCAGCTTCTTCGGAAATTAGGAAAGCCTTGAAAATATCTGTCATAGATATTGGCTCTAACACTATAAAGTTAGTCAATTATAATGTTAAAAGGGATCTCTCATTCACAGCTTTTCAACAAGAGAGTACGAAAGTTAAACTCGGTGAATCATTAAATCGTGATCACAATCTAAGTGATCAATCTATCGAGAGGGCTATAGATACTCTTCTATTATACCGTGATATCATTAGAGTGGAATCTATAAAACGATGTCTTTGTGTTGGGACAAGTGCCGTAAGGGAAGCCCAAAATAGTGCTCATTTCGTAGACCAAGTTTATAAAAAAACTGGCTTCAAAATAAGAATCTTATCCGGAAAGGAGGAAGCTTATTATTCCTATTTAGGAGCATCAATGTTTTCCTATCTTCCAAATGCACTGTTCTTTGACCTAGGCGGAGGATCTTTAGAATTGGTGTATACAGAAGACTTCAAGATCAAGAAGGTAGATTCACTTTCCCTTGGTGCACTACGACTTACTCAAATTTATGGTAAGAAGGATAGTTCCTTTTCTAGGAAGGATTCTGACGATATGGTCCAAAAAATCAACGATTCTCTTCCCACTAGAAAAAGCTATGGAATAGGGATAGATACTGTACTTGCTGGAGTTGGTGGAACTTTAAGAACCCTTACAAAATACGATCAAGGGTCTAATGAATATCCATTAGAAAAGATTCACAATTACAGATTGAAATTATCTGTAATTGAATCCATCTGTAAGGATTTGGATTCTATGAATGATAAAGAAATTTCCGGTCTGCATGCAATGGATGCAACTAGAGCGGAAACAATTGTTGCCGGTTCGTATGTTATTCATACTCTAATGAAGAAACTTGAATTCGATGAGGTTATCGTAAGTGCCTATGGTTTACGGGAGGGAGTTATCGCAGGATTCCTTCGAAATCGGGATTTTTTTAACTATCAAAAGTTGGAAGACTTGGAAAAACAAATTCCAAAAATAGTTTCTAATAATTATGAACCCAACATTCAAAATATAGAACTAGACAACATTCTCCGGCATATGATCTCCTACGGATTTTTAAAGGAGAGAGAAGTTGAGATCTTGTTATTCGCAATACGCACATTGACAAAACTCCGTGCCACAAACAAGCTCCTTGATCTATTCTACATGATATTAGACGAAGATTATCCGTATCTTACACACAGAGAACAGCTTGTATTGGCCTTGTCTATAGTACACTCCAAAAAGACAAAGACTTCCGATTGGTTGTATTCTAAATATAAGTCAATATTGAAACCACAAAATCAGAAATCAATTCAGAAAATAGGAATCTTGCTCAAACTGAATGGTCTGATTGTTAAGACTCGATCTAGAATTAAACTTAGAGAATCCAAGAATGATGGAATTATCATAGACATATCTTCTTCAATAAGATCTTACCCTGCTATTCTGCTTCAAAATATTATCCAAAGGGTCAGTGAGGTTTTTGGGATTGTGATAGAATGTTATTTGCCAAATAATCTCGATAGACCAATACATACCGAAAATGGGATGATTACAGTTAGATCTAAGTAGGGATTTGTCATGACCTATATGAAACAACATAGGAAAGAAAGTGATAATAATAAAGGTAAACTTGTGGTGGTCGAAGGTATAGACGGATCTGGCAAATCCACACAGATTAGACTGCTCGAAAAATGGTTTCGATCAAAAAATATCCCTGTGTTTTTGACTGAATGGAATTCATCAGAGACGGTGAAACAAATTACATCGAAAGGCAAGAGAAAAGGGAGGCTAACGCCTATTACTTTCTCTTTGCTTCATGCCACCGATTTTGCAGACAGATATGAAAGAAATATACTCCCCCTCTTGCAATCCGGGTATGTAGTTCTAGCAGACCGTTATATTTACACCGCTTTTGCAAGAGATATAGTTAGGGGCTGTAATCCTAAATGGGTAAGAAAGGTTTACGAGTTCGCAGTGAAACCGGATATTGTGTTCTATTTTAGGGTACCTGTGGACATAGCTGTCGAACGAATACTGTCTGGCAGGCCCAAGTTGAAATATTATGAGGCAGGTATGGATTTGAATCTAAGCAACGATCCATACGAGAGTTACAGGATCTTCCAAAGTCGGATTATTGAACAATATGATAAACTGGCAACGATAGAAAACTTCACCATAGTCGATGGAACAATGGAAATCGAGGAGTCTCAGAGATTTTTGAGATCATTAGCTACTACACTTTTCCCGACAAGTATTCCAAATCGTAAAAGGAGGTCAACTGCTGTATGAGTAATTTGCGAAGTAAGAACCTAAGAAAAGCCAATTTCTACGGACATGCTATTCCGTATCTAGAGAAAATTGAACTTAAGGGAAAGTTTATCGTAATAGAGGGTCCTGACGCATCTGGAAGAAGTACCCAAATTGAATTGTTATCTTCGAAACTTGAAGCAGATGGTCACGCCGTAATGAACGCAGGCCTCAGACGGTCGGAACTAATAGCTGAGGGAATATTAGAAGCAAAGAGAAGTTTTGTTTTGGGCAAAAGGACCATAAGCTTATTTTATGCAGCAGATTTCGCAGATCAGCTTGAAAATAAAATTATACCCGCGTTAAGAGCAGGTTACGTAGTTCTATCTGACAGGTATATCTATACTTTATTGGCAAGAGATGCAGTTCGTGGTATTAGTAGAGCATGGTCCCATAATTTGTACGGTTTTGCTTTAAAACCTGATATCTTATTTTACTTAGATGTAGATCCCAATGAATTGATACACAGAGTATTCGAAAAGAACTCTTCCCTTGATTATTACGAGTCTGGTGCGGACCTTGGATTATCAGAAAATATGTTAGAATCATTTCTGATGTATCAAAAGCTCATTGCAAAAGAGTTCAGACGTATGCAGAGAAGATTTGGAATTATACCTATTAATGGTAATAGGGCTATAATGGAAATAAGTGTTGATCTACAAAAAAGGATAGACGAGTATTTATTAATTCGTTAATTCGCTAGATTAAGGATAACTAACTGGTCTTCATTGATTATTGGAATATTTTATCCATAAAGAATCTATCATCCTTATGCTTGGCTTGTATTTGAAAAAATATTGTTAAAATAATGAAAATCGTATTTAATCCAATGTTCACCTGGAGCGGCGGAAAACTTTTGCAGAATTGATATTGTGAAACAGGATGTCCTCCTCAATATGTTAATCCCAACAGCACCCACTGTATGATGCAACCATCCGTAAATAGATATATTATATATTATATGTCTGCCCACCTTCCTTAGGATTAACTATGGAATTGTTTATTCTGAGACATGGAGAGGCTGGTCAAAGGTTATCGTCAAATCCGAGCGATCGCCAACGCTCGTTGACAGCTACCGGTAAGGAAGAAGTCACGGAAGTCGCGAAGGCCTTAAGGAAGACTGGAACTAAATTTGATGTAATCGCTTCAAGTCCACTAAAAAGGGCTTATGAAACTGCAGGTATTGTCGCGAATGTATTTAAGATGTCCAATAAACTTCAAGCTTGGAGTGAATTAGCTCCTGAAGGCGTAAGGACAGAAGTGTACCGGAAGATATGTCGACTTAGACAGGAAAACTCTATACTTCTGGTTGGACATGAGCCTCAGCTGAGTGAGATGATCAATGATATTATACATACAAGTAGATCAAAATCGGGCAGGATAGTACTAAAAAAAGCCGGGTTAGTAAGAATAAGGATCCTTGCATGTAATCCCGTTCTTAGTGGTGAATTACGATGGCTATTAACACCAAAGATATTGACTAGCAAATAATAAGTTCAAGACATAGGGGACTCGGTAGATCACAATACTTCACTTTGGCAAAGAATATGAGTATTATTCCATCGTTGGATCATTATGAGTTCTCTGAATAGTAAGAGTCATAGCTTAAGAGAATTGGGGTGGAAGGATGAAAACCAGTTATTATATAATAATAGCATATTAGCTCTTCGAGAGTTATTGATGTCGAGAGAGCAGGGTGGAGAAGGGGGAAGAATAACAAAATCATCTAGCAAGATTCACCTAACACGTGATGGATTGAAATATTATTTTGTGGAAGTTACAGATGATACTGGCTCTCTCTACCTAATTGAAGCATATGGAGAAGACGCAATTGAGCTACACGAAGAGAGTATGAAGACTGGAGAAGGATCTAGCGACGATTCCAGCTAATAGTGAGGTATTTTTCACGCGTTTCTCACCTCATCTAATCTTTTATTCATTTGAGTTCAGAAACTACTGTTCGAGGAACTTCCAGAACACGGTTGAGACTAAGTAGAATACTCTAGGGGTGACAGTTCTTTTGGACGCCACATTTTGGCCAATTCACCTTTCTTGTCATCCTTTAGATCAGGCCATCTTTCAATCAATAATTTCACATATGCCAAACCGCAAGTAGGCATTGTCATTGCGTTACCAGTTAGTATTTCCACCAGATGTTCTACGTCGGGATTATGACCAACTATTAGTACTGTATCATACTGACTGGTTTGATGTCGTAACGCATTGAGGTACGCCGAATATCCTGCCCGGTACAACGAAGAATCAATGGAAATTTCACCACTATAACGAGACACTTTGGCAACTTTCTCAGCCGTAGACCGAGCTCTGGCCGCTGAAGAGCTTATTATTAGTTGTGGGACAAGTCGTTCTTTAAGTAACACTTTACCCATTCGTGGTGCATCACGTTTTCCACGATCATTAAGGGGCCGGTCATGATCTGGCAAGTTTGTAAATTCCCAGCTGGACTTGGCATGACGCATTATCAACAAGTTTTTCAAATGGTATATAGTTATCTTCCTGTATGAAATTTAATTTTTGCGATGGATACAAAATCATATTGCGAATACATTGCGATACTTGAGGCTAAAATCTTGTTCACTCCTGGTTAGTTGGTTAGTTCGGACTATTCAAAGCTTCTCCGAAATAGTTCACTATACCTTATGGTAAATTATGGGAATACGCTTCATAAACCAAATAGACCTAATTCGACACACTAAACATATGTTCAATAAAGATTCTTGTAGAGCATGTGGCAGTTATTTGATACCCTCATCAGTTTGCAATATTTGTAGGGAATATGTCTCATGGATATGCGCTAAGTGTAACAAAATCGAAGATGTTACTCATTCTCATAACTATTGTGGAATATCTTACGCTCTTGAAAAAGTAGTCATGGAGAAATAAAGACTATATAATCTATTATTCATTAAGTGATCACATAGGGATACCCTGATAGAGTTGCTTATCTTCTAATAGGTATCAATATTGTGGAAATGAAATTGGGGAGTGCGCTTGTAATAGAGGCAAGGATAATTGGGCATAAAGAAGCAAATGATACTAATCTGTCTACACACACAAAAGTTGTTAACAATCTTATATTTTTCGAGGGTGCAACTGCGTGCGATTCAACGGTTTTCTGAAATTAAAGTTGTGTATTCCATCCGCCAAAAATGAATTACTGCACGGGATATTACTTTTGAGGAACGTTGACCACGATACCTTGCAAAAAAGACATTTGAAATCGCTATTAACTATTGCTAACCTTTTTGGTGTTGTCATTAGGTTTTTCTCTAATTTACTAAGGAATCCGTTTAATATAACGACTTTACTTATGATCTATATAGAAGACTGTAGGTCTGAATATAGAGCGAAAGAGAGCCAAGCTCAAGAGATTTTTACTTTAGAAACTATAAATTTAATATTCTTCCCAATCAAACTCCAAGGCTTTTTGGGCAGGTTACAAAGAAATTAACGATAAAAAATTCGAGCTGCTGTTGCTATTGCCACTCTGCCTAGTGTACACACTCGATCTGATCCCGATTATAGTACCAATGTCTTTTATATTAGATCGTCTAAGGGAGCATGCATTATCTATATAGTCTAAATGATTTTTGTGCCCATTTTTAAATAGTTCATCACTGAACTGATGTCATCATTCTATAGTATCAATATAATTTTGTTGGTACTGATATGTTGGACCATCGAACTGAAAAATTAATCGTGATTAGCTGCGTGATAGTACCTTCATTAATATATCCCATAAGCCTAATAAATATAAACTCCTGTTAGAACTCGAATGTGTTAGACATTTTACCTTTCTTGACACAATTGCACGAGAGCTTTCAAAGAGTCAATAATCGAATCAAAAAGTACCTCAAAGATCCAAAGGCAAAAAATATCCACGATTTAAGAACTTCGATTAGACGTCTTGATGCTGCCTATTCAACATTGCCTAAAAAATACAGAACTGGATCATCAACGTCCACATACATTCTTAGCTGTAAAGAGCTCTTTAGAATCAATAGCGAAATAAGGGATTTAGATATTATTTATGAAAAATTACAAAAATACCCCCCAAATGACAGTAGAAATAAGATTATTGACTCTTTGAAAGGAACACGAGTGACAAAATTGGAATATGCAAAGAACATAGCTCTTGCTCTAAACAATACCGACGCAAGCAAACTTCTAGACGAGATCAAGGTAACCCAAAAAGAGCTGGAAAAGAGATATAACAAGATAGTAGCGAATTTGATTTCAAAGATAGAAACTAACTTTCCAATAGTGATAACTGATTCGACTAAAATAGAAGAATTACATGACTTGAGAAAAGATTGCAAGAAATTGAGATATATGTTAGAATTGCTGCCAATTGAAAACAAAAAGGCATCGGAAATGAGAAAGACTCTCCAAAAAATCCAAGACAGTCTAGGCTTGATCCATGATTATGATTTTACGATAAATCATTTAGCATTAAATGAGCAACCATCGAATGAAGTTCGCGAGATAGTCAATAATGAGATGCAGGAGAGAAAATTAAGTTATGAGGGCTTCCTAAGGTTTTGCACCAGACGGCTGCATATGTCTCCCGATTCCTTCTTAATTAGGATTAGAAGTTTCAATTCAACCCTAGAGAGTTCGAGTGTGTAACAGTTTTATCTTTTTGATGACCACAAAGATGAACATTAAAAATAAACTACCAACAAAACTAAAAATATAAAATCAATAAACATTCTGAATATGTTCTTTGAACTAAGCACACTCAGTCCTAGAATTAAAATGTGACATGCACTCCGACCTAATTATCTTTAATCATAATTCCTTTTTTTATAATCCATTTGAAGCACCCGAACACAGTGATTGAACCGTACGCCCTTTTTCTGATAGTTTTTGGTAAATTTTTGGCCAACATTAAAATATCCTATTTTCCTACAAGACATTTATCTCGCAAAAAAAAGTCTTTATGCAATGAGATATATTTTTACTACAGACCCGCCAAATCTAGCGCTTAAAATATTTTTTAGCTAATTCTGACAAGAAAATTTTTAGTTATTCAATTTGCAAAATAGGATTATAGGATGGGAATCAAGTGATACTCCACTAGATGTATTCACCGTAAAAACTTGTTTGTGTGTTGATATCTCGATTCTGGCTCATAATTATGTTTCATTGTGACGAATCAATCTTCTTGCATACTTTGAATGCATTGTTTGAGACTACATGCTTTTAGTATTGAAAATGTTCAGTTGGATACGACTCTGCTGCAGCCGATGTACTTGAAGAATGTAAATTTCAAAATTCGAGACAGGTAATCCTATACTATGAACAGTCCGATAAGAAAAGTTTTCAACGGGGATTGCGTCGCATTGGAAGTAAAATATTAACATCTAGGAATTCCTATTACTGAACACATAAGACGTATTAAACAAAAATTGTAGGACAAAGGTAGCATCATGTACGCAACGTCTTGGATATTATCTAACTCATGATTTAACGAATCAAATTAAACGGCTTCAAGCTTAAAGATTGCTTAGTAATATGGTCAGCGGGTTTGACCTATGTTCACTATAACATATTCTGCACAGATACTTGTCAAACCAGAAATTAAGAGAGCTAGTCTTTTTCATGCATGATTCACATCGTATATTATTACTCATTTTTCCGATAGAATATAGGTAATAATGTTATATAATATTTATCTAATGGATCTATATGATCTATAATGGTCATTCAAGAATTCTAGAGGCCCATTGAAATATTATAGCACATAAACAACCAGCATATGATCTAGATTTGAAGTCTACATCCAATGCCTGCAATTAGTCAAGAAGACACAGACATCATGAACTAAGCGCATTGACGTAGGATACTTTACTATACGGAAGATACCATAACAAAAGCAAACATAGACAGTGTGGAATCAAACCAAGAGATCTGCGCTGTTTGGTCCTCCTATACTCGTTACCTTATTGATAAACTTGATTCTCATCCTTGACCTTCGTTCTAAAGAATTCTTAAATGGTATCATATACTTACTATCTAATGTCTAGTTTACAAAAACATCCTAGGCTCTACCATTTTGTTGCTCACTGTGCCTACTAGTTCCGTTCATCCGACTTATTGACATTCGTTTTCCCATATTCGGTGATCTTATTCCGTTAGATTCCCATAAATCATATAGAACACTTAAATGATCATAATGAGCAAGACAAGCTCTTACGCACAAAAGAATACTGTTCATCGAATATGGCATAGATGATATACAATTGCTAGTAGAAAATTTGACTGCAAGCGGTTACATAGTTGATAACTTTATTGACCGTTTGAAAGCGAGTTCAGTCTACGAAAAAGATCCCGATAAATATAATATAGTAATTGTTGACTTGCAATCAACTTCAAACCATGAATTAAGGGAAATTAAGAATATGAACAAGAATGTCAAGATATTGGCAATTACTGCATCTGAAATTGACTTTAATGGAATAGAAATAGACGGGGTTCTCAAAAAACCATTTCATGTTGACTTGCTTGTGCACATGGTTAGAAAGCTTGCTAAGCCAACTGTTACTCTGGCGAATACTTACTGTTTGTAGAGTTTTATTGTTTCTATTACTGGGGGTACCTTATTTTCACTGATTTCAATCATTTTTCTAGGATAACGATAAATTGTATAATTTCATGGAAATATTAGTTCTGGACTGAACTTCATAACAAGAACAAAACAACAACTAAATGTCGGGAACTCATTATAGACCTAATGTAAACTACTCTTTACTGTCTTGAAAGTACATTCTTTGTTGGTAAAATCTTTACAATTATCACTGTGCCTCCATTGACCATTCATAAAATATTCCAGATGTTTAACGTTGTCTCTATCAGTGATGATGCGTTCATGACCATTTTTGGCAGTTGTAGACCTAGCCATCATTTCGACTCTTTTTCTCATGATTATCATTCGGTAGCATGACATAAGAACCTTTAACATCAAAGTCACTTACCATCAAGATAATTTTCTTGAGAGTCCCGAAATTTGCAATTATCACAACCCCCCAGATAACTTCACATGAAATAATCAACCTAGCTGTAGGTGATGTGGGAATACTTCTTTTACGTTCTTACTCACAGAATTTCAATTTACCAACACAACACTTTAAGATATTTGGTCGATTTTATTTTATCGAGTTTTAGATTCTTCAGCCTACATTAAAAAGTATAATATTTTGGTAATTATTAATACTATTACAACGCCAATCAATACTTCAAACTATCTTTGGGCAAAAGAAATACAGGAAAAAATTGCAAAGAAGATTATAACAGATGATGGCATAAATAGTGAAATGGAATCTATTTGCGGGATAGATGTGTGCTACAGAAACAATGTGGCTCATTGTTCCGCCGTAATAATGAACAATAGTTTCAAAATTATCGAAACAGCAAATACAAAAAGCTCCGTTAAGTATCCCTACATCCCAAGTCTGTTCATGCTAAGGGAATCGGGACCGATACTAAATACTTTAAAGACACTGCATAACTCCTTCGATGTCTTGCTTGTTGATGGCCACGGCATATTACATCCAAGAAAATGCGGACTAGCAAGTTACATAGGTTTCTTAATTGGTAAAGCGACCATAGGTGTTGCCAAGAGTCTATTAGTAGGTTCAATAATTCGTGAAGACTTTATAGCTTATAGTGGGGAGGTCTTAGGATATAGAATTGCCAAGGATAGTAAAAAAGAGATCTTCATAAGTGTTGGTCATTATATCAGCCTTGCTACTGCAGTGGATCTAGTCAAGAGAGTAACCAAAACGAACGAATGGATACCAGAGCCGTTACGACTGGCAGACATAAATTCGAAGAACCATGCCTAACTATATTATCAATGAACGTCTCGTCTAGATGATATTTTAGCTAGAATTAGTAATCGAAAAGGTCAAGTAATGTTTAACTTTTCAGCACAAGATTTGTGGTAATAACTTCTACCATGTCCAAGACTTATAATAGTGTCATCATACTCAAATTTCACACTACATAGCCGACATCTACCACCCTGTTTTCTCTCAATAAGTGAAAGTACGCGACCTCTTAAACCAGGATTTGAATGATTAATTATCGAGTACCTTACCAATATTTCTACATTTGACATATGCATTATTATTATAATAGTAATTTCGTAGAATGTTTACTAACAAGAGTAAAATCATGAATGCAGGAGATTACCCATCATATGTGAATATTCCGGATCTGGTGAGACAGCAATTGATACAATTTTTTTGCATACTCACCTCGGCCAAATTTGAACAAAGCACTAGGCCTAGTAGAAGCCTTTCACTTGCTTTCAATATTCTAAACTTGGCCGCATTACTTCATAACACCATACTGTTTGGCAAAATTTGAGAATGAAATGGGTTCCTTTCCTCTTACTTTTTTAACTGCAGAAGAAACCCCAGATACATACCCATCTCTTGTAATTCTGAGTAATTCGACTATTACATTGGCATGCCATTCATAGAACTCGAAAGCTGCCTTATTATTTCACCACCAATATTTCCGGTGCTACCTGTTACCAGAATTGATTCAGTCATATTTATGATATTCTTCTGGAATTATTTAGGCTTGCTGATAACCAGGTACATTTTCAGCGGCATCGCATACGCCTAGAACGATTGGTACTATTAAAAATATTAAGTCTGATGTAGTGATAAATACTATCCGCCAGTTGTATGGCTATTTTGGGAAGAACAAAATAATAAGGTCAATATAGAATTTAACTATATGATGTTGATCCAATTCATTGTTGCATGGCTGTCATGATTATAGTTTCAATGAAATATCATTCTATACGCAAATGGCGGATCAGATACAATTTGTATTCAAATTCAGTTCCAAGTTCTATTAATTTTGATTCTGATACAACGATTTGTACCTTGGATAGTTATATCAGTATATGCATTTGACTTCAACTAATTAACTCCAAAGTCGTTTTTGTGTTGTATAAAAGTAAGGCAGATATCTAAAAAGGTAATGCAATCTTTATTTCCGAATCTTAATACTAACTATTTTTTGTTATAGTGTGAATAATTAATCAGTGGCTCATTTGTTCGGATTTGCATATCTGTGCTGTGGATGCTCTTTATTCTTGAGTCTTTTTGACACGGCGCTTATTACAACTCCTGCAATAAAAATAGCCGCGCCTACCATCACGACAAGGGGGCCTGCAGGAAGACTCACGTAGCTTGATAATAAGACGCCCAATGTTGCGCTGGCGAGCCCGAAGATAGTGCTCATGAGACAATAGCGAGAGAGCGTGGAGCTGAAATTCTTGGCTGCCGCTGCAGGAACTATCACGAGAGCTCCAACTAGTAACGTTCCAACCTCCTTTATCCCAAGTGCGACTATGGTGGCTACTAGAAAGAGATAGATTAAATTAATTCTCTCAACGTTTATCTTGCTTGCGGTCGCGAGTTCTCTAGAAATCATACTCACGGCCAGTTTTTGGTAAATTGCTTTAGTTACAATAATCACACAGATAGATACTAAAACTGTAATTATTGTATCCGTGAGCGTTATTTTGGAGACATCACCAAACAAAGCCTCGAGTAGATCTACCTGGGGGGTGATTAGAATCCCTATCGCAAGTGCTAGGACAAAGAGTACTCCTATGATGGCCTCTACTGACAGGGTTGTTGATTTTTGGAGATACCAAGTGACAATTACCGTTGCAGCTAAGAATGCGAATGCACCAATGAATGGATTAAAGTTGAACAGTATTCCAAGTGCAAGGCCTGGAAGAGCAACGTGGGAGAGTGCATCACCGACCAGCGCCATGTGCTTTGATACCATGATGGAGCCAAGATAACCTGCAGTAGATCCTACAAATACGCCCACTACAAGTCCAAAAGTAAGGGCATCTGACACCAAGAATCGCCTACTCTTTATAATGCCCCTCCTCTGACAGAGCAAACTCATTTCCATATATGATGCTCAAAAGTTGTGAATGAGTCAGACTCTTTCTATCACCGAAGAACAACACTCGCTTATTCAAGGCTAGTACGTAGTCGGCGTAATGCATCACAACATGCATGTTATGGGATATAAGAAAAAGTGTTATTCCAGCTTCTTTTTTTAAATTATTCACCTTGTCGTAGATGGGTTCCTCGGCACCTATGTCTACGCCAGAGGTTGGTTCATCAAAAAGGAGCACAGTTGGATTGTCTACGATAGCCCAGGCGATCAAAACACGCTGTAGCTCTCCACCAGAAAGTGATCCAAGGGTCTGCCTGAGAATATCTTTCTCCAAACCCACTGACTTTATGCATGTATCAAAATCTGTTTTGCATTTGAACCTCAGAAATTCCTCTACCGATATGGGTAAATCCGTAGAGACAAGGCTTTGAGGAACATAGCCCATTCTTATCTTATCGTTCCACTTTATCGTTCCTGAGTATGGAATCAAATTCAATAGGGCTCTGAATAGAGTGGACTTACCACCTCCATTAGGGCCAACGATTGCTAAAGATGTCCCCTTCTTCACATTGAAACTTACTTCTTCTAGAATTGTCTTGTTCTGTGATCTGACGCTTAGCTCAGAGACAACCAGTATATCTCTAGCTTCGGCTTGCGGCTGGTTAGAACCATCAGTCGCTGCTCTGTGGGTGTCAGACAACTTCAGTTGTTAATTAGTGTACCGTAAAAGTCTTACGATCTTTAATATCACACGAACTAAAAATCATGAGCATTAGCTTTGCACTTCACTGCGGTTAATTGTGGTTATCGTGCTTATACTTATGATGTACTTTTGCAGCTAATATCAGAGAAGGAATCATGATGACAGGGAAAATGACCGCCACGTCAAAACTAAGAAATGAGAGTCCCGTAGAAATGACGTAAAGTGATGGAATAATAGCCAAATTAATGAACATTTTTTTCCTCGTACGATTTTCCAGATCTTTGGCTTGTAAATTTTTTCTATTTCCTAGAATCCACCACAGTAACATTAACATCATCGAATTGAATATTTGTAATAATGACAAAACTGCTACTCCTTCCCAATTCCTATATCGTAATTCAGCAACGGTGGTAATTGGGGTTATAAGTATCAAAACAAAAAATGCTATCAAGATTAGCGTAATGATCTCAGTTGGGTGTTTTAGGTAGTCAAAAAAATACATAGAAAAAACCCAAAAAACCGAAATCACCGCAAAACTGCTTATGAGTCCATACAAGTTATAAAAGAAATCTTTCATTTCATCAGGATTAACCTGACCATTAACAATTGTTGGAGGGACGAGATTATATGCAAGTATTGTGATAGCGACAAGGAGCACAGAGTCACTGAAATTCTTTAATCGTTCTGTTGTTAGGAGATTGGGCATTAAATGACTATACCATTATTTACTAGTTATATGTTCCATGAAAACTTACAAAGCTGAACTAAAAACACAACGCAGAATCAAACAGATCACTTACCGTCAAAAAATGACTTTTGCGACTGTACTTAAATACTTCCAACAGTGCATCATCGTGTGGTAAGGGTAAGAGAAAGTAGTATGAATAATTATCATTTTTTCACCTATGCTAATTGCTTCGTCCTTTGGAATTGCGTCTGATAAATTTGCAGCCGGTCAAGCAATTCAAGCCCAAACTTCAAAGAAAGAAGTATTGGTAACACATTTGGCTATCTAGCGGGGAGTAACTGCAATTTCTGATTTATCGTAATTTCAATACAATATAGGATTTGAGCTCAAATTTGGTATTATATCATAGTCTTAGAAACGCTAAAGAAAACTCTAATAGTAAGTTGAAATCGTGTATAAATGAATTAGCAGATGCATTACACAAAAAAATCAAAGAAAGCACAACCTAACCATATTATATCTTCATTTATTTTGTTGTTTGTGTTGATTATTTCCTTTTCAATAGTAACTAATATCCACATTGTATATGGTCAAACAAATCAAACTATAGCGGAGAATGAAGACTTACTGAATATACAAGATATCCCAGCAAAAAAAGTTCAGGTAGGAGATATTGAAATTGCATATAAGATGTTAGGAAAAGGTGACCCTATTTTACTTTTCAATGGCGCTTCTGATGGTATGGATGCCTGGGACCCGTCCTTTCCAAGGATTCTTTCTTCAAATCACACAGTAATTGCGTTTGATAGTCGTGGACTTGGAAATACAACAAGTGGTTCTAAACCATACACTTATCAGCAACTAGCAAACGATAGTGCTGGTTTGCTTGATGCTCTGAAAATACCAAAAGCAGATGTTATGGGATATTCTCTTGGATCATATATAGCCCAACAGCTTGCAATTATGTATCCAGATAAGGTTAACAGTCTTGTACTTGTTGGTTCATCATGTGGCGGAAAAGATCATACACCTAAACCACTTGAGTTTCTAAAATTGCAATCCGAAATTGTAAACAAATCTCTAAATAATGTTTCTATTTCTCAGGAGGAGATGAAAGGGCTTGTATCTGCTTCATTAGGATCGGGATGGATAAGACTGCATCCTGAATCCCTTGAGAACATTCCAACTTTACAGCAAGCAAAGCCTGGGCTTTCCCCTGACGCAATAAATAATCAGTATAACGTAGGAAAACATTGGGAGGACAATCCAAACTGGAGTGGTGCTTGTGATGAGCTTGCGAAAACAGCCAGACCTACTTTGGTCATAACTGGAACTGATGATAATAATTACCAGCCGTATGTTAATTCTTTAAAGATTGTAGAAAAGATTCCAGGAGCCTGGCTCGTACAGATTAAAGATGCTGGACATGCAGTAATGGATCAATATCCGGAAGAGATCGGTAAGATAGTAAATACATTTCTATCATCGATATCTAATTAGCTGTCACGATGTAAGCAAATCGGATCACATCGCATCAATCTATTCTCGAATTGGGATTCGAACCCTCTTGTTTCACTTGGGGATTCATACCTTCTATGGTAATATGCTTCATAATGAATAACTGCGGATGAAAATCATCATAAAAGATAGCAGATCTTAAAAATAGGAAAGAAATAACGTCGGTCCAGGTCAGAGAGATGCTATACACTAGAGTATGTAATCCAATATAGGATTTGAGCTCAAATTTGGTATTTATAATATCTTAGCATCAGAAATCCTAAAGCCTACCTCAATTAATAGCGATGTCGTAACTATCATTCCTTAGAATAACTCGATCAGTGTGTGATAATACACTTTAATTTCAAAATGAATGGTGGTTGTATAGTTCCTGTAGGACCATGAACCTTATCCATGAAGGGGACTATCAAATTAATTAATAAGTCTCTAACATGTGTAATCATATAGCGTGAAGCTGCAGAAGTAATTAATAATGAACAAGAGAAAAGCAACAGAAATCAGAGTAGATTTTTCTCTTAAACGCGAGGTATTATTCGTTGTAATAGGGGCAATGTTAGGGGCAGTATCTATGCTTATTCCAACTGTTTTTGAAGTTGGAATGGGCATACCCTATTATGTTACATGGGTAGCGTTTGGTCATGTCATAGGGGTTTACTCTTCTAATGCGGCTTTTGCAGGAATAGTAATTCATGCAATAACTGCTATTTCAATAGGCATTGTTATCGGAGTTTTTCTATACAAAACTGGAATATTGAACATAAGTAAGATTTCAAATGGTTTCCTTTATGGGTTACTCGCGGGTTCCGTAATCCTAGTTGTTTTTTTCATACCTGTTTACTTTTTAATATTGCTACCAGAGATAAATCGTACGATAGAAACCATGACGCAATCATCCTATAGTGAATATGAGACAACATCACCTAATTACAGCTTCCCTTTAGTGATCTCAAGTTATGTTATTATGCATCTAGTTTTTGGTATCACTGTAGGACTTATTTCATCTACTTTATCAATAAAGTTTGGTAGCCGGTATAGATGTTCAAAATGTGACGTTTCCTTTTCCAGGATCGATTCATATCAAAAACATCTAGAACTTATTCATGGAGAGAAGCCGATTCGATTAACTCGCATTTTGATTTTAGGAGGAGGATTTGCAGGAATTGAAGTTCTTCGACAGCTTCAGAAAGCATTTCAGAATGATATAGGAATAGATATAACACTCGTAAGTAGAGACAACTTTTTCCTCTTTACACCCATGTTACCTGAGATATCATCAGGAATGATAGAGACAAGGCATATCGTAACACCCTTGAGAGTTTTTTGCAATAGAGCAAAATTTTATGAGGCTAATATAGAATCAATTGATCTGGACAAGAAGCAAGTTGTTATCAGCCATCAAATCGGAAAGCAAACAAATCCTATTGAGTGGCGTAGCCATATCCTGAAATATGATTACTTAATCATAGCATTAGGAAATGAGACGAACTTCTTTGGGATGGATGGGGCAGCTAAACAAGCATTTACACTAAAGAGCCTAGGTGATGCGATAGTTTTACGCAATCATGTAATAAATATGTTAGAACAGGCTGATATTGAACATGCAGATCTTGACCTCAGGAAAAGCTTGTTGACTTTTGTGGTAGTTGGAGGAGGGTTTTCTGGTGTTGAAATTGTCGGGGAATTAAATGACTTTGTACTTGATTCAATAAAACATTTTTACCACAATCTACAAAAAACTTATACGAGGATAGTTCTTGTGAATTCGGGTGGAAGGATCCTTCCTGAGGTAACTGAGGAACTAGCAGAGTTTGCATTACAAAAAATAAGAAAAAATGGAGTAGAAGTATTGTTGAATACACGTGTGATTGATGTAACATCATTTAGTGTTAGACTAGATAATGGGATCGATATTTCAACCCAGACAATTATCTGGGCTGGAGGAGGAAAGCCTCCAAGCTTACAATCGGCTCTTTCATGCGAGCACGATAAATCTGGGAGAATAGTAACCAACAATTTTCTGGAGGTTCTTGGATACACTGATTCCATTATGGCGCTCGGTGACTGTGCGTGTATTACCGATCCTAATACGGGAAAGCCCTGTCCACCAACAGCTCAACACGCAATAAGACAGGGAAAGGTTGCGGCAATTAATCTAATCTCTAGAATCAAAGATCAGGAAAATAGTAAGAAGTCATTTGATTACAAGACAAAAGGGGTTATGACATTGATAGGTAGGAGAAATGGTGTTGGTATTTTACTTGGATTTAAGGTTCATGGATTTACAGCTTGGTGGTTTTGGCGTTCATACTATCTGCTGAACCTTCCCACCGTAGAGAAAAAATTGCGGGTTATGGTTGACTGGTTTATAGACCTATTCTTCAAACGAGATGTAACCAGGCTTAAATCAACCACCGAAGAACCGCCTCTTAGATCGAAAGCATCTGATCATTCATCTGTCAAAGTATGATGAATCTGCAATCTACACAATAATATGCTCTCAATTTAACCATACTTATTTTGTCGTATTTCCTGAAGGTACAACAATTAGATTAAAGTCTGAGCGTTCAACAAAGTCTCCTAAATTTTGTCCTTGCACTCCATCTACACTTACTACGACATCAACTGGACCAGGTTTATCAAACTTAACTGTTTGGGTTCCCGTGCCATCAAGTGCCTTTTGATCATGTAGATCTTCTAGCACGCTATTATTGAGCCCAGTAACTTTGAAACTGTAACTAACACCCGGGACAGTAGTTTGAGAGCTGTCCATAAACAGAATACCAAATTGTGTTGGAGTTCCAGATTTTATTGATGGTGGTTGCCACAGTAACTCAATGTAGTATGTGCCACGACCTGTTTGCAATGTTATTGGTGGCTTTGGAATTTCAGGTTGACTTTTCGGTACAGGAGGCTGACCTTGTCCGGTTGATAGAAGTTCGAATTGGTACAGAACAGGAGGATTTCCTGCAGTTACATCAGCGAAGGTCTGTGCCTTAACTGGATAAGGCATGTCTTTATTTATCCAAATTTTGTTGTCGACACCTTTGTGCCATGCTATGACAGTAGTGTCAAAAGATCCAGCAGGCACGGAAATCTTTTCCTGCCCTGTTGGAGAAATTGGCGGGCCTCCTATTGATGCTATCTTTCCCCAGTAAGCAGCACTTAACGACTGACCTGGCTTTGCAACAAAGGCTGCAAGCCACTGTAGTGAACTTTCATAGGCACTTCTATAAGGAGACATGGATGGCGGAATCTGCGAACTACCCAAAGCTGTTAGATCCAAATCACTTAGATGGAACGTTCCGTTTATTATTGCTCCTTGGTCATTGACATACACCGGAGCTACCCAATAATGACCTGTACTGTTAAATTCTTTAAAATATATAGTCATTGTAAATGGCTGCCCCTGATTTGTGTCGTGACTTTGTATTTTATATGTAACATACATGTTGGCTTTTACTCCTTGACCAACGTACCAATTGTTATCAGCCGCGGCCAACCGACCAAAACCAGAACTCAAAATTACAAGCACGCTCATAATCACAACTAATTTAACTATCTTACTAAAGTACGGTAAGTTGTCCTTACTCATTGTATTCTATATTGGCGTTCAAAATTATATATCTTAGGTAACTATGTTATCTCTATACTGGACTGCTTAGTTTCTAATAGTTACCATTTATGAAAAAAATGAGTAAAATGCCATATCACCTGAACTAGTAGCCGGAGTTATTCTAAAAGTGGTCAAAACCGATTGCCGTGACTTTAGAAATATTGGAGCTGAGGATGCGAAATTGATTTAAGACGTTAGAAGTAATAATTCTGATAAGGAATTTCAAACGCTCATGAAAAAGCAATGGCATCTAGGGCTCGTTTCATGAGATAAAATCAACACGTCTTGTGATTGTGATTATACTCTTCTGGATTAACTCTACATATGGTAAATTAGCGCTACTTGTACCAACATCACCAATGTACCGCGGAATCTTATTCTCGGAGTAGGATTCGAATCCTTTTGCTTAATCTCAGTCATTCCTTGGTATAGTTATAAATATCTACTAACAACTATAACTTAGAATTGAATAATTCTATGCAGAATAGAATTCTATATTTGACAATCTCTAGCATACTTTTAATTCTCATTTCTGCAGTTTTCGCACAACGTACTTCCGTCCTCGCTCAAGATACTACAACAACAAATAGCAACGTACCTAAACTCAAGGATGCAAGTCTGAAAGTAGAGAAAATTCTTACCGGCCTTAATTTACCAACCAACATTGCGTTCATAGACAATAAGGACTTCATAATACTCGAGAAGAATGGTACGGTCAAAATGGCAGTTGATGGTAACGTCATTGATAAACCATTGTTGAAGGTCAATGTATCAAACGGATTCTTTCAAGGCATGTTAGGAATTGCAATTGCGCACTCTAATAAGAATATTAATGCGACTGCTACTAGTAGTAGGGAACCACTATCTGTTTTCCTCTTTTATACTGAAGACAAGGGAAATGGGAATACTCCAATTGGAAATAGGCTTTATCGATATGAGCTAGTAAATGACAAATTGATCAATCCAAAATTGTTACTCGATTTGCCAGCAATACCAAATTCATACGGTAATGGTGGAGCCATTACTATTGGTTCGGATAATTATATTTACCTAACGATAGGTTCGGCTAGTACTGATAATTATCATCCTCATACTATGACACTTAATTACAGAAATAGTACGATAGTCGATGGAAGAGCAGGAATACTTAGAATAACACAGGATGGCAAACCCGTAGGTCATGGGATCCTAGGTGATAAATATCCGTTAAATCTCTATTATGCGTACGGAATAGAGAATAGTTATGGTATCGATTTTGATCCTGTAACGAATAACTTATGGGATGTTGAAAATGATGGCAGTCTCAATGATGAAGTAAATCTCGTCAAGCCAGGATTTAATAGCGGATATGGAATGATTACAGGTTTGAGTGTCGAGTCTCCGGCAGTTCCTCCTGCTCTCGTTAATTTTAGCGGAAAGGGGATCTACAAGGATCCAGAATTTGTATGGGTTAAAAAACCAGTTGTAACAGGAATGAAATTCCTTACGTCAGATAAATTGGGTAACCAATATCAGGATGACCTGTTCATAGGAGGATTTCTAGATGGCAGGATATATCACTTTCGTCTAAATGCAGATAGAACCCATCTAGAATTACCACAATCTCTCAGTTCACGATCTCTAGCCTCGTCTGACCTTCCTAAAGCCGAGCCCATAATATTTGGTGAGGGCTTTGGAGGGATTAGCAATCTCGTTGTAAGTCCTGATGGATATTTATATGTAGTATCGGTCGGAACTGGGAATATCTATAGAATCGATTCAGCTAATACTTCTAAGACATCTTCTACTAGCACCACATCTTCTAACTTTCACTCTTGATTATTGATATTAGCTCAAGTAGAGTTAGCTCGAAGTAGTGATGAAACCTTATTTACGTCTGATATGATTTAGGATGCATGGGAAGGTTAAAGAATTCAGGATTTGCAGTTAAAAAATACCTCTTCTCAGCATTTACTTCATTTAGTATTATTATATTACTATTACTATTGCTATTACTATTTATCTCGTCTTCTCCTTTTCATAAGACTTTTGCTGCGTCAACTGCTTTTGAACTCCAAGCCTTGAGTGATCAGGGAAATGATTGGGTTCAAACTTATGGTAATGACAGTACCCACTTAAAGTCTGATTATGCAAACATACTGGAAACAGATTATCTTAGTGATGGAAAAACTCTAAAGGCTACATTTTGGTTAGCACCAAATTTGGAAAATGCTACTACATACAATCAACCATTTAAAAGGATTAGTTATGGCATGCTTATTAATCTTGCTAGCAAGAATATAAATACAGGATATAACGGAGCCGATTACGACTATTATATTGAAGCAGTTAATGGAAAATGGAGTGAATATCTTTACCAACTATCATCAACAGGTGCTTATGTTCTTATAGATTCTAAGATAAACTATTCACAGCCTTTTGGTGGTCCTACAATAGGACCTGGATATGTTAAACTACAGCTAAATCTAAGTTCTATAAATTATCCTAGCGAATACGGTATATTATTCTATACAGCAGAATCGTACAAATCCAATGAAGTTAGAGATTTTACGAGCTGGGTTGCTATTCCTCCCTCTACTATGAAGATATTAACATCACCAAACGATATAGTCATAAGACAAGGAGAACAACAATTAATTCCGGCTGAGATTTTTTCGATCTTTTCTAATAATGTTACTAGTATAACTTTCAATCAAGGCAATAATAATGTCGGTTCAGATTTCAACTCTAGCGGCTTGCATGTATCTATCCAAAGAATTGAACCTCCATTATTTAACGTAGAAGTTCCTTTACAAACACCCGTAGGCATATACACTGTACCGTTCACGGCTTCAGTATTGATACAAACAACAGTTACATCGACAAAGCCTATATTTAACCACACAGTAAGTGGATTTGTAGATCCAGAGTTTCAGTCATCCAAAAAATATCCAACGATTGGGTATATAACCAATCCATTGATGAATTTAACAATTACTGTAATACCACCACTTACTATTAATGACAAATTTAAGGACTTTTGGAGTATATACGGACAACCCATAAGTATTGTCTTGGGAGGATTTGCAGGAGGCTTTGCGTCACTAGTGTTTGGAAGAATTAGAAGTAGAACAACATAATTTGAAATTTTCCTAAAGATTAAAAAATAAAGATAGCATCACAGTTTTTGTTCTATACAACTGGGATGTTAGTAATCTGAAACTTGTATTTGAGGTTTCTTTGGTTAAACTGCACTCAAGGTTAGTAATTATGACATTTGAATTATTCTCGAGGTGGGATTCGAACCTGTTGTTTCACTGGAGGGTTCATACATGGATTGAATTTGTATATTATTTACCATACTCATCATGACGATGCACCCAAAACTGAGGGAATTCATGACCAGCCTCATCTCGTCCCTTAGGAACTAGGTCGAGGTAGTGATACGCCACATTCAACATATCGATACCCCGTGCATAAGCTGAGTAGGTATGAAACACGTGATCTGCAGAATCTTTGTAAAATACACTGACTCCCTCCCGCTCTGAACTGAGCGTATCTTGCAAATTATAGTTGTAAAAGCCTTCTTTCCTGTGCAACTCTTCCGGTGTGAATGACACATCATAATCGAAATTGAAATCTGAATCATAAGAAGATACCCACTTGAAATCCCAGTCCATCCGCTTTTTGTAAGCAGCCAACTTACGATACGGTGCCCGAGAAACAGTGATCATGGTAACGTCTCGTTGATTCAAGTGCACAATTATTTCATTGAAATTGTCAGCCCAAAAGGAGCAGTGTAAACATCCTGCATCCCAGCTTGGATCAAACATAAAATGATAAACTATCAATTGGCTTCTTCCGTCAAAAAGTTCTGCCAGAGTTTCTTTACCATTCGGCCCCTCAAAGAAATACTCTTTATTAACAGCCTTCCAAGGCAATTCGCGTCGCTGTTGGTTAAGTTGATCGCGCATTACTGTAAACTCTTTTTCCTTCTTTAACAGCGATTTGCGAGCCTTGATCCATTCCTTCTCTGAAACAATCTTGTGATCTACTAACGATTCAGCCATTATTTTCTTTTCCTTTCCTTGTTTTCAATATATTCCTTCAACGATTTCAACTTATAATCATACATGTCGTCAAAGAATCGTGCAAGCTCTGCGGTGGTCGTTCGGTTCAATGAGTACAATTTGTTTTTCCCTTCCCTTTTTTC
The DNA here is from genome assembly GCA_022545895.1 of Nitrososphaeraceae archaeon. GTDB lineage: Archaea > Thermoproteota > Nitrososphaeria > Nitrososphaerales > Nitrososphaeraceae > TA-21. The sequence continues at coordinate 43,639 of JAKEIK010000307.1, forward strand.
TGTTATCAAATTAGCCTCTTTCAAAATGCGAAGATTAATTGATACTCCTGACATTGTAAAATTAAAGTGGTGTGCTATTTCAGTAGGTGTGACGATTTCCTTCTTCTTAAGCAGTAACAATATACGTCTTCTATTATCATCTGAAAGTGCTTTCCAAGGCGAACCCATATACGTATTCTATATCTTGATAGTTATAGAACTATATAAATGTTTAAATATATCGACCAATCAGAATAATTGATGTCAGGAGAAGACGAAGTAGA
>JAKEIK010000308.1 GCA_022545895.1 Nitrososphaeraceae archaeon
GAACCAAAATCTAAGACTAAATCATCAAAGAAAAAATTTGCTGAGGAATCCTAACAATATTATTAAAATAAAAATAAAAAATTGGTATCTTGTTTAACTTGGACTAAATCCTTCTCCAAATCTTTGTGATATCGACCTTGCATTCTATCCAATTAATGCCTATGTCCCTTACCGAACTCAGTTCCAAGACAAGATGTCAGTCAACAAACCCAAACACTGGTTTTACTGTCCTTACGGCCACATCGCGAACTTCATGTATGGTCTAGATAAACTGGTTTATTTGATGATGCACTATTGTAAATGTGAGATAGGTATAGATGAATATGATCCCGCGTACTGGGCCTATATGGCATTTTCATTACAACGTGATGATAAACCGGAGAAAGCTGAGAAGTATTATAAAAAAGCGCTAGAATTAGATCCGGACAATGCTATTTACCTTATCAATCTTGGTTATGTTTTAAGTGAACAACAAAAGAATGAAGAAGCGATTAATTATCTTCGGTACGCTGTAAGCATCAGTCCAGATTTTGTAGAAGGATGGATTAATCTTTCTTCAGCGTATATTGATAGTGGTAAGATTGATGATGGATTGATTTGCTGTAACAAGGGACTTGGACTAGATCCTAGTAACCCTCTTCTTTGGACTAATAGGGGATATGCTTACTCTCTTAAGAACAAACTGAATAAAGCAATATCAGATTATAAAGAATCCATAAGGCTAAGGCCTGATAACACAGATACCATGTATCATTTGGCATCTACCTATTATGCTATGAAAAAATACGATAAAGCTGACAAAGTTTATGATGACATTTTGGCACTTGAGCCTACTCATTTAAACGCCATATATTGGAAAAGTGTAATCGCAGACCTTAAAAAATGACATATCCGATCTGAAAGGACAACACATCACGCGCAAGAGAGAGGCATTATTCCTCCAATTAGTAACTGGCCATCCTTCCTTATCGTTACTTTAGTGCTGATGTGATGAACATGAATGCTAAATAAATTACTATTCCAACAACACCCCACTTGAACCATAATCTTGCCGATTCAAGGCGTTCGTCTATACATTGTCTAATGGAATTCCAAACGGAAATAAAACTACCGCACTTACTCCGAACATGAATTCAATGCATATATTTTCTGTTCAAGTTTACCATTTACTGGTTCTATAGACCAAGTAGGAAATAATATTGCAAGACTAAAAGAAATGAATGTTGGCCATGCAATTTTGAATTATAATCGTTTTAACATACAGGGATAATCGAAATGTCCAAGCAACTCCTACTTTACGCAAGAACTTATTAGTAAAGTTAAGACTGTGTAGGTCGGTGTGATCTCCTCTACAGACTTACAGCTTTATCAGATCAACTATGACCCATTCAGTAGCTTTTATTAGAATCAGTCAAATCGATTGTGAACGCCAAGGTAAATCTATATACGGAGATGGTGATATTTTCCCCGATAAAATTCGGGAATTGTATCGCCTTTTGGCTCATTAACATATTATAATACGGCTGCCTATATGTGTTAAGCGAACAAGAAAAGGATAGTCCAAGGAGAAGCATTGAACGAATGAATTCAGGAATGAGACTTATAATATACACGGGAAAGGGCGGCACAGGGAAAACTGTCATCTCTTGCTCCACTGCAATCAAACTTGCGGCCAGAAATTACAGGACATTAGTTATTTCTTCAGATCCAGCTCATACTTTGAGTGATGCTTTCATTCAACAAATAGGCGATGACAGCACCGATGTGATTGAAGTAATCCCAAATCTCTGCGCGTTGCAAGTCGACCCCATAATCGAGATAAATAGACAATACAGTGAAATTCTCTCCTATACAGCCTCAATATTCTCGTCAAAAGGCGTGGATGAGACACTGGCTTATGAAATTGCCATGATGCCAGGAATGACCCAACTTTTTTCTCTTTTAAAAATTGAAGAAGTGATACGCTCAAAGTTATATGATGCCATAGTTCTGGACATGCCAGCCTCAGGTGAGGCTCTAAGA
>JAKEIK010000309.1 GCA_022545895.1 Nitrososphaeraceae archaeon
TATAAAGACCGTTGTGGCTATGGACCACGTCTACCCTTCATTGTCATTTCACCTTATGCAAAAGTGAATTATGTTGACCACAGCGTCATCGACCAGACATCAATAATAAAATTCATCGAAGATAACTGGAATCTAGAGGATATTGGAGATCAGTCCTTTGATGAAAAAGCTGGTCTTATTTTGAATATGTTTGATTTCGACAGTGGACGACATGCAGAAAAGCTAATCCTTGATCCTACAAATGGGACTATATCTTCAAAACCATAGATAGCAGCTATTTTTTATTCCTGGACAGATTATTAATTGGGATAAATCTGGATTGTAATGATGCTTCGGTACTCACAAGCATCTGACTGATGGACGATTATTGATTATGTAAAGCTATTACTTTAAAGAAAAAGTGTGGATCACGGCAAGTTATCTGCAATCGCCTATTATTTACGGAACAGCATATCTATCTGCCAATTGATTTTTATTTAGAACTTTACAGTTGCGATATATTTTATGAAAGACGTACAGTATATTCAAAAATTCATTGCTATTGGCAGCTTGACTTGTACAAGTAAAGTGAGATAGACATAAGTAACTGTGTCACCACTAAATTACATAATGAGGTTAATACCATTTGCCGCTTTCTTGAGTTTGGCCTTATTTGTGATTTCCAGTTGTCCAGCAATTTCTTACAGTATGGTTTCATCACAATTGTCAAATGCAAGTGAGCCTACCATGAGTCCGGAAGCAGGTGCTTTGCTGAAAAAAATACTCAGTGCCTCTTCATTCTCCAATATTCAAACCATAAGTTTCGTTAATGGAATCGAAGTTTCAGGGGTTAATGTGGGAGACAGTGATATTTCCATAACCTTGAAGCAAAAGGCAACCGAAAGTGGTGGTTTAAATGCTTCAACACCAGTGACAGTCACGGCAGTGAGGCTACCAGGCAGCAGTGTTAAGGACGTCTTGGCACTTGTCGAAGCTTCTGCTAAATTGAGAGGCGAAGGTACATCAGGTCCACTCGCAGGTATGATGGAGAAAATGGGTTCGTTATTGGGCACACCGGGTGGCTCTAATGCAAGTGATTCAATTCGGCCATTACAGTCGCTGATGCAACTTGGCCAGAACCTTCAGATGGGTGTCGGGAATATAGTGGGCGGCGATTGGAAAACTCCCCGTACAGTCACTACCGGATTATTAGACTTGGGTCAACTTTTCGGAATGGAAGGTAATCCCTCCCCTGACGCACGTGCACACTTTATCATGGTATTTGTAGTTCCTTATGTTGGTAAAACTAATATTGGCAGCGTTCCACTCAAATAGTTTTACTCCAGGAATTCCGATCGCGTCAAGATGTCTAGTAGCACCAGAAAATCACGACATCAGATGATATTTCGTAAGGATAGTTTGTAACATTCAAGTATAACAAATTCCTGAATTATTTTTCAGCATATTGGTCTGAAACTACAATCATAATACTCTGTTGAAATATTAATTATCTAGACGATTGTATTGCTTTTCGTATGGACAGTGATGAATGGACTGTAACTGGATCCAAGTTCATGATCTCTATGTCTTTATCGTTAATTCTCTTTACACTAATTCCGACAGTAATAATCAATGAAGCTGCAAGCTCTTCTGGAATGACCAAGCTTAGTAATCTGGGAGATAGAATAGAGGGACTCGATTTTAATTCGGGTGTTTTCTTTGGAAATGTAGAAACATGTTCTGATGCTACTACATGTATTGGAACTAATAATGATGATATAATCTATGGAGGCGTGAGAGAACAAGTGTTTGGTCTTAAGGGTGAAGATATGATTTTTGGTAGCCTAGACAGCCAACTATACGGTCAACAGGGAGATGATTTGATATTCGTTGCTGCCGGTCATAACTTGGCGGACGGCGGTAATGGCGATGATACAATGCTAGGCGGCGTAGGGAATGATCTATTGACTGGTGGAAAGGGCAATGATAAGCTGTTTGCTGGCACTGGTGACACTGTTCTTGACGGAGGTCCTGGCGCCAATCATTTCGACTGCCCAATATCTCTCTTGGGACTTGCACGAGCTGTAGTACTAGACTATAATCCAGATAATGGAGATACAATAGCAGGGCAATGTAAAATTGTAAATACTGTGGGAAGCGGCAGTTCAGCAAATGTACCTCAAATCGAAATACCAAATTAGATTCACCGAAAACACAGGAATTTTAATGTATTCTAGAATCAGGTGTTTCTTGTTATCTACTGGAGGATAACTTCTAAAATACATAACATTCTGGAAAGGTAGTCGTAGTCGAAGCGAAAAATATCTTGGTATTTTTTTTCTACTAAAATGATACAAAGAGAGTGCGTATGATATTACCTGCGAACATTAATCTCAGACCTTAATAGGAATAGAAGACTTCATTTTGTGTTGATACTTGCAAAGTTTTTCACTTTTGGAATAGTGCTGACTCTATTAACATCAATTTTGGTTGGCAGCATATCAACCGCAAATGCTCAAATGGGAGCTTTAGATCTTTCAACCGGATCTGCTGGTCTGGATACGGGCTCTGGAGGATCTGCATCTTCAGTACTGCCCATATTACCTTTTCTTAACGTAACTGGTATTGGAAATGGTACCATCAAGAATATAGTAAAAAATCTCGCCGGATTTTTGAAATCAAGCCGTGACCTGATCGATTCTAAATCATTGGATGATGTTAGACAGTCAAAATGTATAGCAGATGGGCTGACAGGCGGCACAGGAATAAAAGAGAGAGGAAGGTTGATTATTGGAACCAATTGTAATGATAAGATCAAGGGAAATAATAAAGACGAGATAATATACACGCTTGCAGGAACAGACAGAGTGTTCGCTAAAGGTGGAAACGATATAATCTATGGAGGCGCCGGCACCGACAGGTTATATGGTGAAAAAGGTGACGACATAATCAATGCAGGAGCAGGAGGAAATTTGCTCGATGGCGGACCAGGAAATGACGTATTGGCAGGGGGTGCTGGAAATGACCTTCTGGTAGGAGGCTCTGGCAATGATCAGCTTCTGAATGGACTTGGCAGCACAGTTATGGAAGGAGGGACTGGTAGCAA
>JAKEIK010000310.1 GCA_022545895.1 Nitrososphaeraceae archaeon
CCAGATTTATTTAGATACACTTGATAAATACCATAACTTCTATCATATTCTTGCTTCTCTTGCGACGTCATTTTCACCTGTCTTCTTTCAATTTCATAATGAGCCAAGTGCTTGTTCTCTGCAAGTTCCGACGGATTTACTTGAAAAACAACTCCACCAACTAATTTTGGAAAATCTTTATGCAAGTTATCTTCTCTTTCGATGGTAGCCGTCAAACCTAATCTATATGGGGCAGCCATTTGCTCTGCTATCGATCTATATCCCGGTGCTGCTAGATGATGTACCTCATCAAACACTATGAGCGAAAATTTGTTTCCAATACTTGCAGCTCTTAAATAAGCAGAATCATAAGTAGCCACAGTAATTGCTTGAATATCGTCAGTCCCCCCACCAAGATTTCCAATTTTTGTGTTTGGAAAGTGTTTTGAGAGAATTTCTGTCCACTGCCCCATTAGATCAAGCGTAGGCACAACAATGAGTGTAGCAGAGTTTGCTTTTTCAATTGCTTTAATACCAATTATTGTTTTGCCAGATCCAGTTGGGAGCACGACACAACCTTTCATCCCTGCTTTGACCCATTTTTCCAAAGCCCTCTTCTGATACTCTCTTAAAGACACATCGGTCGTTACAAAAAGTGGAGAAGGGATCAGGTCCATAACAGAATCATTACAGTCTATACCGCTTTCCTCCAAATAATTTATAATATTTGAATAATGCAGAGCTGACGCCCTTAACAAGTTCGTTCTTGGATCAACCGTAGCGAACGGAATATGTGCTAGCCCTCTAATTATCACAGTTCCGCCATGATAACTCAGCGACGTTTTTAACATGTTTATATGATTGAGGCAAAATAACTAAATAATCCTTTTCCTAGCCCGTGAGAATTATGTGTAGTAATTCAACCTTGAAAGCGTACTATAGTTTACGCATCTATAACTTGCAATTTAGCCAACTATCAAATGTACCTGCGTCTGTGTCTCTATTTTCAAAGTTTGTAAATTGCCTTTCCTAATTAGGAATTGGACTCTATGGAAAAAAATAGCCCATCGAAATTTGCCATTTATTCGCGGGGCGTCAAGTCCAAATAATTATTCCGCACATTGTTAGTATTTGTCGATTTAATCTTTTGAAATTTGTATTTTTTCACATAATTACGAACCCAAAAAGACCTTGACTGGCGAATGATTCGATTAAGCATACATACTTGATGTCAATATCATTGCAAAATGATAGAAGAGGCCGATTGATTTAGCGTCCTTTTAATGTAGTCCATGATTTAACCTCTCCCTTACGATACGTAGATCAGATGATGTCCTGAATAGCTTCCATTTTGGACGGAAATTAAGACAAAACTACATGCCATATCCACAATGAAATTATTCATGCTTGTCTCATCTATTCCAACTACTTTGTTTACGATCAGTGACCAAGCCCAGTGATCAGATGTGAGGTAATCCAATTTAATTACAGGACCATGAAAATTTGCGATAAATGTCGCCTCGAGTACTGGCTCAACTACTAGACGTACTTTACCTGTAAATAATGAATTTGCTAACGTGATGAGTGACTGATTCGCTTCAAGACGGAGTTCTTGCCCTTTTGCTGATCTATTTTGTAAACTAAATGCCTCATTAATCATGTTGGGGTTGTGCAAATGTTTGTCCCGTCGTATGCCATCCTCACGGATATGCATGATGTATTGGAAATCAAGGGAATGCATTTCTCCCAAAAGCCTCCAGATATTCCCTGGATGTCTCTTTTGCTAAACATAACGAAATTGTTCAAAGGTAATTGAGTACATATTTCATTGATCTCATAGAATCAAGATTATCTTGTCCTATGCGATATCGCCTGTTCATTGCTTGCAATCTCGCATGTAAATAGTATAAAATCAAAATTCGAGAACACTTAAATGAGGTAAAAAATTAATATGACGTGCAGGACAAGAATATGCGTGATAGAGTGAGAATTTTTGTCAGTTGATTCAAACAAACACTACCGAAGACCAAATAATTGCAAGTACAGGAAGGATTCTGATTCAGGCACAGATTATTACTACAAAAATGGGCCTGGTCGCAGGCTCAAGGCTGTAGCATCACATTCTCCCCATGCTCAGCCCAATACTAAGGCATACTCACGTCACATTCCTAACGAAGCTGCTATGCATCATACGGAACGAAAGTCATTCAAGTTGCCCTGTAAATATACTATAGCTGCGTCATGGGCAGCTCTACGGAAAGCCTGGCTTGGATTCAAAATTGCAAACAGTAATGACGACATACAGAAAAAGAGACATTACTCACGGATAATTCGGAAATTACAACTCGAAATGGGCATTGGGAAGACACACTTTGATCTTGATATTTTAGACGATGAAACCATTTGGCAAATCGAGCAAGAGGTAAAAGCCCTGGAGTCACCAATGAGGCAAGAGATTGAGGATGATGCGAATGGTTTGACCGATGATGATAGTCTGAGAGATCGTGATTATGACTACGACACTCTCTTGACTGAAAGCATGGAAAAAATCAGGCAAAATGCATCACCCCCGCCAGATGGAAAAGCGCTTTCCGTCCATTTTAATAGAGAGCAGAACTGCCAGACAACGAGTAGAGATTATCGCGGTTCTTCAGCAGATGTAAATGAATTCACATACCATCCTGCACCAAATGAAGACAAGTTTCCAGTTTATTTTAGTAGGGAAAAGAACTGCTTCGTGGTGAGGCAGGATACTGCAAATACTGCAGCAGATGTAAATGAATTCACATACCATAAAGATCGGTCTATGGATTACATGCCGCAGTTCGACGCAATTGCAAATCCTAAACCCACTGGCAACAGCAATAAAAAAACGAATAGCTGCTATTACAAATCTAAACCCGAGGACAGTTATCAGAAAAAAAGTAGCTTTGCATGTTACTACAAATCTAAACCTAAGCCAGAGTCAGAAATTACATAGGGACCTGTATCCACTGAATGCATATTCTTAGGAATTTCTAAATCTTTGTGCAGATAATTAATTCAGGCTTTTTATATAGAAAAACAAACTGTCTATACGAGGTTCTTATCTATCATACCATATTCCAATACTCACTTGTTAACCGCTAACGCTAATAACTTGTGAATCATATTATAAGACATGTCAAAAGTAGATGAAGATATAAATAACCAGGTCAGTGAAGTTCCCCCCAAGAAACGAAAAACACAAGAAGATAAAGAAATAGAAAAAATTGAGGTTGAATCGACAGGGGGAGGATTTGATGCTGGCGGCGGTTGATTTATTCAAAAATAGAGAGCCAAGTGTTTACTAATTATTCAAGAGTTACTAGATCCTATTCAGCTTCCACTATAGATGACTGAAATTGAAACACGAAACAACATTTTCCATCTTTCCATGCCTATATGGAATAAGGGAATTCGGACCAACTGAAAGTTTGACCTCTTAAAGAAAAGAGATCTCATCCTTTTCTAGCTCTTTTTCTACCAATGACACAGGTGGAGAATGGAATGGACAGTAATTTGCAGTAACATCATATTCCTTGTTACATTTAGGACGTATCCTGATCGTTGTTATATATTCTCCTTCCTAGCCGATCTCGGATCCACATCTATGACAAACGATAGGTCTGGATTCGTTATTATGAAATATTATTAATGTTCCACAATCAGGATTACCACAAAGATAGGTGCGTTTCCCCAAAGACCCCTCCAAGCCACTCACTATCGAGTCCAAAACCTTGACCATTGGGTTGTCCGTAATAGCCGCAGGTCGCTTGGCTACCTTGTAACGAGGTAATGGGGCATTCCCAGTATCGGCATCATCAGCTTTTGATTTATTATCGTC
>JAKEIK010000027.1 GCA_022545895.1 Nitrososphaeraceae archaeon
CGGTATCTTTTCTATAAATGATTGAATATGATAGAAGAGCAAGGAACGGAATTAATCCAAGTTTTGATTTCTCTTGCCGTTCTTCTATTTGCAGCCAAATTATTTGCTGAACTTTTTCATAAATTTAGAATTCCTGTCGTATTAGGTGAGTTATTGGCAGGAATAATTGTAGGACCTTACGCAATAGGCTCTTTGCCCATTTTTGAAGGTAAACCTCTTGTCATCTTAAACGAAACTGTCCTTCAGATAGGTGAAATAGCAGGGATAGTGATATTATTCATCGCTGGACTTGAAATTACTCCTAGGGAGTTCTTGAAAGGAGGTGCAGCATCATTTACAATAGGTGCATGTGGAGTTATTGTTCCGTTCTTTTTAGGTTATTACGTATTTACACTATATGGGTTACAAGCTTTACAGTCTATTTTAGTTGCTACGGCACTCACGGCAACCAGTGTTGCAATAACGGTCAGTGTTCTTACTGAATTAGGAAAGATGCAAACAAAAGAAGCAAAAATAATTTTGGGAGCAGCGATAGTAGATGATATTCTAGCTATTGCAGTTCTATCAGTTGTTGTTACCATGGTTCAAACCGGTAACATGACCCCAAGCGTTATTGACATTATGTTTCTAATACTAAAAATATTAGGAATATTTGTTTTGTTACTCGTTGGAGCTATAGTCATTATACCAAGAATAGTAAACGCAGAAAGATTATGGAAGGCCAAGGGTAGTGTCGAAGGTATTGTTACTGCGTCGTTTTTTGGAGCATCCGCCATAGCTGCTGCAGTAGGATTATCTCCAATAGTAGGGGCATTTTCTGTAGGTATGGCGGTAGCTAGCACAAAAATAATTAAACGAGTTGAAGAATATGTTGACAAATTAGAGATAATATTTGCCCCATTATTTTTTGCGATTATTGGAGCTCAGGTAAATCTTACCGGAGTCAATTTAGATGTTCTATTCCTCTCGGCAATTATAATTGTCATTGCTGTTCTCAGTAAGTTAGGGGGATGTGGTTTACCTGCACTCATCTTTTTGAGGAATAAGTCAAAAGCTATGAAGGTAGGGATTGGAATGATTTCAAGAGGTGAAGTAGGACTCATAGTCGCTGGCATTGGCGTAACTTCCGGTGTTTTATCATCGAACATTTATACGACAGTAATTATTGTGGTTGCTGTAACTACGTTAATTACACCTGTATGGTTAAAGAAGGCGTATAGCAAAGAACCGGCGGTCGTTAATGGCGATACGCAGTAAGTAAACTGATTTAACCCCTACAATTTTTTGTATAAATTTGGATTTAATTTGGATAAATCTTTTTAAAACAAATGTGTGTTGGTTCAAATGAATAATATGAAAAAAATTACAACCGTACTTGGAATGATGATTATTGCCAGCTTAGTTCCTACAGTAATGTTAGTAACAAACAAATCTCAACTATCCTTTGCTGCTTCATCCGATGTTCAGAACTTTATGAATATGACCGAGGAACAAAGAATTCAAGCAGCCAATAACATGACTCAGAAAGAAAAAGAAATAGTAATGAATGAGTTTTCTAAACAAAATTCAACTGTTGATGAAAATATGTCTAAGACTTCCATGCAAAAAGACACAAAGACTTTAATGGGTAATTTTGTAGATGCAGGAGATGGTTTTCATAAGGTTGAGGGTGTAGCTAAAGTAATCAATCTTGCGGATGGCAGAACTTTCCTAAGATTGGAAAATCTAAAAGCTACTAACGGACCAGATCTATACGTTTATCTTTCTACAGGTAAGGATGCTTCAGACATTGTCAATCTTGGAAGATTGAAAGGCAACATAGGAAACCAGAATTATGAAATTCCTTCTGGAACTGATCTCATGAAATACAATACCGTACTCATTTGGTGTAAGGCCTTTTCGACTTTATTTGGCAGTGCAAAACTAACAAGTCAATAATTTGAAGGGGTTCAAAATCTATGAATAAAAAAAAGATTATTATATTAATTATAATAGCCGTGGCTGCAATATCAATCGGATTGTATACAATTCCTCCACTTTTTACCAATACAGTAGTAGATGAACCAATACCGACAGCCTCAGGAATGAATTTAGCTTCACCAGGTATTCAATTAATCTCTAATCGTTACTAAAAATAAGTCTAATATATAAGCTAGTAGAACCCGAGTACATGCAGGGTTCGAATCCCGACGGGCTCATAGAAATATTAGATATTTTTACTTGGGTCGCATTAGTTTCATAAAAAATGTAGAAGGTTTACAGGCGTTAGCAACAGAGTTTTGAATCCTTCTGCGATTGAAACGTGCAAGCCTATCTTGAAGGTCAATTTACTCTGTTCTTGTTATTGCATTCCATTATTTTTAAATCATTAATATCATAAGATAATACCTAATGGATAAAGAAAAATGGTTAGCACAGGCTATAGAGGATAGTAATTCTAGATTCTATAAAGCATTTGAAAGCCTCTCAATAGAAAAAATGGAAGAGGTCTGGAAACATAGCAACGATGCTATCTGCATACATCCTGGCTGGGAGATGTTTAGCAGTTGGACAGCAATTAGGGAAAGTTGGGTAAGGATATTTGAAAATACTAAGTTGATAAAATTTCTTATCACTAACATAAAAATAAAAGCATTTGAAAAAATAGCAGTAGTCATTTGTTTAGAAAATATTGAATCTGTTATAGATAATGAAAATAGTATTGGAATGGGCGTAATTGCTACAAATATCTTTGAAAAACAAAATATCAACAACAAGAAATACAATAACGAATGGCTAATGATACATCACCATGGTTCTTCAGTAGCAAATTACATGCCACCTAATCTTTCGTCTAGCGCATGAATTACCAGATTCGTTGCTTTTACCAGAAAATGAGAAAAGTTTAAAGCTTACTAATCCATTTTATAATCAAGAATCCTAATTTAGAACCGATAGCGTCGCGGGTACCGACGGGCCTTATTATGTCTTCATTGAAGCCCAATCTAGCCTCCCTTTGGGCTTAAAGTATATTATGATTTAACTGTTAAACTATCATGGAAGCATCATAGTTGATGTTTCCTTAATCATCCATGCTTCGTTATGTAGTAACAAGGCCTCTTTTCCATACGCTTGTATTAAATAATCGATGCCATCTTTTCCCTTGAATCCTACACTGCAATACTCTACTCCATTAGACAATTTATTACCTCTAGGAGAAATTTTTACAATGTGACCTTCAATTCTTACTAGGTTTCTAAGTACATCAACGCTGCTAGTTACCCCGGTACCAACACCTAAACTACTACTTTTAAAGGACAATTCTATTAATTTTCGGCATTAGCGAATATAACATCTAGTCAAGTACATTTATGATAAATATACAACTTTGATGATTTATCATAAACAGAGCTTATACAGGTCTTTAATAATCCAAGGAACTTTCTATAATTTCGACAATATTGGCCTAGAACTCGACAAAACTTAAGTAATCCCAATTCTCTTCAAATTTAGCAAAATGGTGTTTAGGTTGCGTATGGAGGTCTAGTATTCAATGTCTACTAACAGTGAAATTGTTAGTATTGTAGAAGACGAGTTAGATATCACTAACCTATTTCACGATGCTTTACGAAAAACCGTTTACGGGGTATCCATTGTTAGTTTTACCGATTCTGTTCGTGCTCTGAAACACTTTAAAAAGAACAAAAAAGATTATCAATTGGTTATTGCTGACTGGAGGATGCCAAATCTTGACGGTCTAGAGTTATTAAAGAAAGTAAAAAAACTTAATCCTAATGTAAGAACGATACTTATAAGTGCATATGAAGTTGAAAATGAACCAGTTTTTCAAAGATATGTGAAAGAGGGAATTATAGACAAATTTATTCAAAAACCTATGACAATGAATTATCTATGTAACGAAGTAAACAATCAACTTCAGGCTTCAATAGGTGAATAAAGTTGCAGAGAGTCATTTTTAGGCAGAGTTTAATCCAACTGTACTACTGTTACAATTATGCTTGGAATTGTAGGTTCTCCATCGGGTTCTATTGCTTCTAGTCCCATACCCTCGTCTATTGTTTCCGTGGCCATCATAATATTCAATGTGTCGCCCCTGTTAAGAGGTAATACACTGTTCATTGGCACAACGGTTTTTTCCTGCGGATCCTGTAATACCGCTCTTATGTTAGAATTCGGAACATCTATGTTGTTAACTCTCACCCAAAAATCGATCCAGCGAGGTGTGGTGCCCCTAACCTTACCAATCTGAGGACCTGCAATGAAAAGATACATCCCAGACTGTTTCATTACAATATCTCCTTTGTCAAAATCTATGGTATGCACTCCTCCTGCGACATCCTCTTGGGAGTCTAGCTCAACCTCAGTGGGCTTTAATGTGTTAGGTCTCTGAGTTCTATTGGATGAAAACTGACCAAAAGCCTTTCTATAGTCACGGCCTCCTTTATTCTGGCTTCGACTGTCACTGAGTCCCATTTAATGCTGTACCTCCTGATTCATCGCCCCGCTAGAACTACCACCTGAAAATGCTCCTTTAGGGACATTCCCTGGACTTTCATAATGCTCTTCAATTTCTCCTAACGAATGTGTCGTAACTGAATACGTATTAAGCAATTCTAACAAATACTTCACCTTGATTCGGGATACGCCCATCTTTGGAAACTCCATCGTACCATCTCGATTTTCCTCGGCGGACAATTCACCAATAAAGTTACAAACTCCTTCTATACGCTTCACCAACTCTGGTTCAAGAACGTCGTTAGCTGCTACCAAAATGTTCCTAACAGATATCAGAATTCGTCCCAACTTTGCTTCATCTGCTCTCACTCTGGATAAATATGTTGACTGTAACCATAACTTTCTATCATCATCGGATAGCTTTGCCGCTCTATTATAGTGGGCTAATGATCCTTTGAGCAAATTGATATTAAAAAAAAGTAGACTCAAAAGGTTCTTCAAATGGCTTACGC
>JAKEIK010000028.1 GCA_022545895.1 Nitrososphaeraceae archaeon
TTCACATCCGTTCATTTCTTGTTCACATCCGTTCATTTCTTGTTCACATCCGTTCATTTCTTGTTCACATCCGTTCATTTCTTGTTCACATCCGTTCATTTCTTGTTCACATCCGTTCATTTCTTGTTCATACTTAACTAATCTCATGTATATGAACCCGTCTTGTTAATGGACTGGGCGGGATTTGAACCCGCGACCTTTCGGTTGCGAACCGAACATTACTACCCCTGAACTACCAGCCCTTCAATGCGTGTAGCGGTCAAAGCCCTGATATAAAATTTGAGGCGTAGAAAAACTGCAAATCATAGTCGATCGGCCCTGCTGTGGTTTCTGGGTGAGTATTATCTGACAAAAATATCATCTAATAAAAACAATTAACCCGGTAGATTCCGGCTTATCTTTACATTCCGGCATACCATGACAACAACAATCTATAACATTGGTCTATAATCGAAGTGGCCCTATCCATCCCTACCTAGTACATAATAATAAAATATGGGACCGATTTTAAGTTAGATTGGACCCGATACCATTTTCGAGATGCTGTATAGTATTGACCCTAATTTTCCCTATCACCACGGTACTTCTTTCCTAAATAACCATTGGACATACGAAAACATCCTGATCAAACCATATAATGGTCTATAAATAAGAACAATAAATGGCATCAGGTAAACAAATCTAAGATCACTTTTACGTGGGGAAAAAAGCGCAGCTGTAACAATTACGATTATTTCACTTACAAAATAAACTAGTGTTATAAAGATAACGATGTAGGCTATATTTTGAGAAAAATTAATCGCTAACCAGACCATTGAGAAAATCCTTGCAAAAAGAAGGATAACATCCATAAAAAGCATGTCAAAAACCCCCAGGATAAGTAATGGCTTATAGGTCGTTCTGGACGTCACGATATTGCGATGTTTTACTAACGTTGCTATTTGGCCATGTGACCATCGTATCCTTTGCCTAAGCCAACCTTTCCAAGTATAAGGACAGTAAGTCCAACAAACAGCTGTAGGGATGAAAGTGACCTTTCCACCAGTTTTGAATATTTTAAGTGTCAAGTCGAAATCCTCTGTAATTGTATCTATGTCGTAGAGGCCTATCTTTTTCCCCAGTTCCTTAGTGAGAACGCTAAACGTACCCGGTATGACTACCAAGATGTTTAACATGAGTCTCAACCTTCTCCCTAATTCAAACGCAATTAGATACTCATAGGACTGACACTTGGTTAGCAAATTAGTAACATCATTATCGCCGCTTATGACCCTAACATCTCCAGCACCAGCAACTACGTTAGGCAGGGACATGTACTTTACGACCTCAGTAATTGAATTCCTCTCAAGTATTGAATCGGCGTCAACAATAACCAAGATCTCCCCGGTAGCAAATGTGATGCCAAAATTTATTGCCGAAGCTCTTGACCCCTTGCTTCCCATTCGTTGTAGGAGCTTAATCTCTCCACGTTTATGAAAAGGATATGCTTGTTTGAAAGTATCATCAGTCGAATGGTCGTCAACAACAATAATTTCCTTATTGGGATATGGATTTTCCAAACATGAGTTGATAATTTTCTTTACAGTTGACGATTCATTATGCGTTGGTATTATTATACTGACTTTAGGGGATCCCGATCCCTCGTTGTATCTGAAATGAATCGGTACATGATATGACTTAAGCTGATGTATTCCCAGTAATATTGGTTTACCCACATTTTTGATCACATCTATTGACATCACGGCCATCATACCTATAATTTCTAAAAACGAAATAGAATGCAGCCAGGGCAAGAACCCTGAAACGAAAACTTGGATATCAAAGAACATCAAATTAAAAGTTCGTCCACCTTCCGGCGTTTTGTTAACCGGTCTTCCCAATCAGCATACAGAGCATAGTACAGTGCTGACTGCTGCAGATGTTCTATACAACAGACTAAACTATGGGTCTTTAGATTCTTTATAGTTAATTCCTTTACATTTTGTGTAATTCTATATGATAAGACTGATAATCCTGTTTTTAGTTCATTAGTTTCTGATTTTTGTTTGACCAATTGTTCACTCCAATTATTGCCTTTACCTAATTTCGTACCTGCAGTGATAACAAATCCTTTCCTCGAAGAGGATAGAGAGCAAGTAATGTTTTTCATTGACTACAGAATATTTCACAACATCACCGTATGCTTAATTTTATTTTACAGTCACGGATTTAGCAAGGTTGCGTGGATAATCTGGATCTATATTATTGTAGAGCGCTAGAAAGTATGCCAAGAGTTGCAAAGGGATAATCTCAACAAAAGGCAATAACGATTCTCTAATAGCAGGTATGGCGATACAGTAATCATATGTAGGATCGCACTTGCTAGTTATGCTGATTACTTTAGCTCCCCTCGATTTCAATACACTAGCATTGGAAACTGTATCGGTGTATGTTGAGTCATTAGGATTCAGAACCACCACAACACTGTTTTTGTCGATTAAGGCAAGAGGCCCGTGTTTCATCTCTCCTGCTGCCATTCCTTCCGCGTGAATATAAGCAAGTTCTTTGATCTTTAATGCACCCTCGAGACATATTGGTAGGTGTATTGACCGGCCCAGGATATAGATATCTTTGGCATTCTTCACCTCTTTTGCTACCTCTGCAATTCTCGTTTCCAAACGCAGAGTTTCTTCGACTGCCGTCGAAAGTTCTGCCATATCTGTTGAAATCCCTGTGAAGTTACTGCCAATAGTATCAGCTACATAATACAAAAGGGCTATCTGGCTGGTAAAGCTCTTGGTTGCTGCTACTCCAACCTCTGGTCCGCATTTTACCTCAAGTGAGCAATCGCTAAGTCTAGCAAGTGAGGAAGTTGAGACATTAACAATTGAAAGCACTGTAGCTCCTTTCTCTTTTGCCTTTTTGACAGACTGTAGGACATCTGCAGTTTCACCACTTTGAGAGATCGCAATTAGAACTGAGTTTTTATCCAGTAATTCTGAAGAATACTGGAATTCACTGGACATAATTGCTTCCACGCGAAGTTTGGAGTATCTAGAAAGGATGTATTTGGCTAATAACGCTGAATGATAACTTGTGCCAGAGCCGGTAATAAATACATCCTTGCCTCCTTTCAGCAAATTACAGAATTTTTCAACACTCTCTTTATTTTGTTGAATACTCTTGTTAATGGTGTTTTTTTGCTCATGGATTTCTTTCAGGGTATAGTGCGCATACAGTCCCTTATCGGTATCGCCAAGCTCTTTTGCAACTTTGGTCGGTATCCGTACGACATCACGTCCATCAAAGTCAAACAGGGAAAGAGTATTTCCTTTTAACATGACTATATCCCTATTATCAAGGAATATTGCATTATCAGTGTACTTTAGAAAACCCAA
>JAKEIK010000311.1 GCA_022545895.1 Nitrososphaeraceae archaeon
CCCATCTTGACAATGGGAGTGTTACTGGAATGAATGGACTAGTAATAGGAATAGCCAAGCTCCTCGACATGAAAGGTGTATGTTTCTTGGCTGAAACATCTGGCTATGTCATTGACGCCATTGCTTCTAAGAACATATTGGAGACTTTAATGTCCACAATAAATTTGAAGGTAAACATGGAGAGCATGATACTGAGAGCTAAGGATACAGAAATGCTCATAAGAACAATAGAGCAGCAAATAGTCAATAAAGTGGCTCCGCCCAATTCTGAAGTTGGAGCACAGGTTTCTCCTAAAAGACAGCCGGATACTGGATACATCAGCTAATACACAATACTTGTCTTAACGTCGTGTGCCTTCCTTACAACAAGGATTTTTACAGCTTCGCTAATTTACCATATCTACCTATATTCAAACTGTTCTCCCCTCGAAATGCTTGAGTATAACCGTTTTCAATTGAAACCTCATCGCCTTCATTCATCATCGTTATTTGATCATCCCACAAAGACAGTTTGATCTTGCCAGTATCGTCGGATAAAACGGCATCAGCTACTTGAGCCGTTCCCCCCGTCCTAAGATTGACCGTCCTCGGTTCCCCTAACGATTCAACTTTCCCATTCACATTGACATTACGCATTCCTGCCCGCAGTTCGTTTATCTTCATGTTCCCAATGTTTTGTTATTGCCTATAATAAAAATTCTACGATGCAATAACATGATGTATTAATAAACACATTTTACTTACTAGCCTCCAGGAGCTTTGGAAAGAGATAAGATCAAATAATGTCCTGAATTACAAGCATATGGAGGAGGGATAGCGAAGCATGGCCAACCGCGCAGGACTCAAGATGAATATTATCAGCGTGACATGTGAAATCCCGTCCCTAAGGGGTTCGTGGGTTCAAATCCCACTCCCTCCACTCCAAATTCGGTCAGATATCCAAGAAAAATTAACATCAGCAATCTTTAGGAAGAACCTGTACACTAACGCCCCCAATGGCACAAGTTTATTGCCTGACTCATGAGTATTCAACTTCCCAGAAATCTCTCTTATAGATTTAAGTGTCTTCCAGGCCTTTTGAAGTTATTTTCAATCTGCTACCAAGCCTCAAGATATAAGGTGTTATGAAAGTGGTTACTACTGTTACTACACCCAGTATTGGAAAGATGAATGACGAAATAGCACCAACGTCTTGGCCGCCTTTGGCTACAACTAGTGAAAGTTCACCTCTCGCAGAAGACATTCCTAGTCCGGTCCGCAATGCCGTAGTACTACTGTACCCGGATCTAACGAGTATGACGTAAATTATCAACAACTTTGATACGAAGGATGTTACAATGAGAACGAGAGCGGGAATTATAAATACTGGGATTTTGGAGACGTCCATTAATGCGCCTACAGATACAAAAAATAACGCTGCGAAAACATCCCGTAGTGGAACTGTTATTACGCGGGCAATACCGGCGCTGCTAGATTCGGCGACCAAGACACCAGCCAAGAATGCCCCTATTACAACAGACAATCCAAGTGCAATACTGACGAAGGATAATCCAAATGCCAGTCCGAGAATTACTATTAGGAGAACTGAATAGTCATTGGTCTTGGCCACCTTATCAATGATAAGTGGCAAGAATTTAGAACCGAGGACAAGAACTCCACCTATGAATCCTGCCACGATTGCCAATGACACGGATATCTGTACAACAGAGACGTTACTAGTTGCCGCTATAGATTGCAAAATACCCAAGGCAGTAATCACGACAATATCTTCTACTATTGATATCCCCAACAACAGTACGGTAGATTTTTCTCTCAACATGTTAAGCTCTTCAAGTACTCGAACTGTCACAACCGTACTTGTTACAGACATGGCTAATGCTAGAAACATAGAGTCATACTGTGAAAACCCCAGTGTCTGGGCTACAAAAAATACTAATGTAAGAGTTCCTAGTGATTCTGAGAGCGCGACAATAATCGAAGTCCTTCCAACTGATCTGAGTTTTGCGATTGGAAATTCTGTCCCTATGACAAACATTAGCATGATTATTCCTAATTCTGCGAGGACGTTCAAAGCATTAATATCATGAATTAATCTGAATGGCGGAGTATAGGGACCTATTACCATCCCTGCAAGGAGATATCCTATAACCATCGGCTGTTTCAACTTGAAAGTAACAACCAACATTATAGCTGCGACTATCATAATCACTGCGAAATCTTGAACTAAATAATTAGGATTGGAACCCAATGTCTGGCTTATTAAACCGCTTGTGTAATTCATAGCCACCAAGTCAAAGACAAATGAGTTTGATGTTAAAATTATAGTTATCTGAATGTAGTTTGGGAATTGATGCCGCCTCTCACCTTGATTCCTGGCAACCATAGTGGTATAATTCATTGGGAACTAGATTAGTTGCTGTTTTGAGGAGATCAAAATATTCACATGCAAATGAAAGTTATGATTAGGATCGAACTCAAGAATATCTACTAGTTATACCCGTATTGGCCTATTCATGTCAATTTGAACTTGGTGATGCACGGAATAAATTGGTATTCCATTGACTCTGTAAAAGTTTTTTTCAGTATAAGTGCGTCAGGGCGTGGTGGTTTGTGATCAAATATGAATCCTCCAACGCGGTGACGTGTTCTTCGAGAAGATTCATGTTACAATGATACGGAAATATCCCAAATGGTTCTGCTCAAATTTATAAACGAATTTTCCTTCGTGCACAATTCCTTCAGACCAACATTTTACAGCAAGTTTCATACTATGTTCTTTAACCTTGAGCAATGTCGACGAAATTATTCTCTTAACGATTGATTTTGATACAATTCCAGCAGGTTTATCGAACTTGCCCTAACACATGTTGTTTGGTCGTTTACTTAGCTTTAAATAACAAGAAAATATTTTGTGAGCTGATCTTAATATATGGAATCCAAGATGCCAGATTATGACATCATAATAGCAGGAGGCGGACTTGCGGGCATGATAGTAGCAAGCTCGGCTGCATATTATTCTAATCAGACTTTAAAAATACTGGTAATTGACAGGAATTTACCTCCCGAATTAGGAAAGAAGACTGTTTCGGGATGGATATGTGGAGATGCTGTTGGAAAAAAAAGTGTAGATTTTATGACTTCAAGAATAGGGATTGCTTGGGACTCGCCTGAAATTGAACATCCAGTCAAGGGAGTTGTAGCGTATTCTCCAAACCACGAAACATCTGTTTCTTTTGATGGAGAAGGATATATTCTCAATAGAAAACTTTTGCCTCAAAAACAACTCAAAGACGTGCTGAAATTGGGGGTAGAGATGAAGTACAACGTTGCGTTAAGAAATCTCCTGGTAGAAGATGGCGCTGTAATTGGTGTAGAAGGAGAGGACATGGAGAATAAATCTCCAATTAGGAAGACGTCTAAGGTGGTCGTTGATTGTACTGGCGTAACTTCGGTTCTTCGTACTAACCTTCCTATAAAGTCATTTATCCAGCGCAGGATTGACAGAGATGATTTAGAAGCCACAGGCAGATACATCTACAGCTTTGAACGGGGAAACGAAGATGAAACATTTTTTGATCCAGATTACTGCATAATTCACCTTGATCAGAGACTAGCTCCTGGTGGATATGCATGGGTTTTTCCCAAGGGTACCAATAAAGTAAATGTTGGCCTGGGAGTTCAACAACGAGCATTGGATACTTTTAACAAAAGTAATGGAACGCACAAGAATCTCCGAACCCTTATAGACGATTACGTAGGAATCAATCCTGTCATCAAAAATCCTCAAATCGTTGATTCTGAAGCCGATAATGGAAACGCATGGGGAACATGGCAGGTCTCCGTAAGAAGGCAGAACGACTGCCTAGTTGCGAATGGCTATATATTGGTAGGGGATTCAGCGTGGATGCCAAAACCTTTGGATGCTGGTGGAATAGGACCTGCAATTATTGCTGCTACCATCGCCGGAGAAGATGCTGTACAAGCAATCGAGGCCGGGGATTGCTCGGAAAGCTCATTATGGCGATACAATAAACATTTTATCGATGCGTATGGTTACAAGACGGCGGGTCTTGAAGTTTTTCGTAGGATGCTGCAGGGCTTAAACAATGATCAAATTAATTACGGTATGAAACATTTTCTGTCCAAATTTGACATAGATAAAATTACAAACGGTGAACATCCTGAATTTGGAATGGTTGATAAAGTCAGCATGTTAATTAGGGGAGCAATTAACAAGCGATTAGCAGAGGACTTGAAATATACGGCACGTGTCAATAAACAATTGGTTGATCATTATCACAATTATCCCTCCGAGCCAGATCGATTTCCCGAATGGCAAAAAGTCCTTTCCAACCACATGGATGAAGCATTAGTCCATTTTGGAAGTTCTTAGTTATTTTTATCTCAATTTTTCTGCTGTCGATCCTCGGCTGAGAGGGGATGCGGAGTCTCTGCAAATGCATCTATTCTCTTCATCAGGACTCTCCTTCTTTCTTCCTCAGTCATCATTGACCTTACATCTTCTATCAGGTGTCTTGATACGTCCAATTTTTTTCTTAATCCTGGAACCAAATTATCAAATACTGCAAGTGGATATATTGATCCGTAGATATCGTCCATAATCTTAAAAAGATTTTCGATATCTTCCACCTTATTTTTTCTAAGTTTGTCGTAAATAATTCGCTTGATTTCACCAATACAATCCAAGAGACCTAGAACGTAAGAAGGACCATCCACGTTGATATCGCCCATACCAGGAATCTCGGAGGATCTTACAATCGAAAGAAGCGATAGTCCTTCGGTTAGTTCTTGTTCTGGAACAGACAAATACTTGGCTAGATCCGTTCTTGCAATATTTTTAAAATTTGCGAGAAGATCTTTTGCCTGTGAAAACATCTTTTCTGCTTCTATGTTATCACCATTATGAATGGATACAATACCTTTGGCGCATAAAATGACTACGTCCCTTGTTCCTTTGATCAGAGATTCTCGTCTGCCTTCCAGATCTTTCAGCGAATCATTGATTTTTTCCAAGTCTGATGTCACATTCGATAACATGGCATAGTGTATTGTTTGACTGTGATATAATCGCTCTACAAGTAGCAGAGTGCACAATCAGAATATTGTCTAAGTCAGAAAACTATCATATTACACCTAGAAATCTTCTCGGCCACCGCAAAAAAAATTGAAAAAAGTCTAAAAGTAGGGCATACAAATTTTGGATCGTTGGCAAATATTCGACGGAGCAGAGGTTATGGTTTTGAACATACCCTCGTTCAAAAATTCAATAGAACAAGGTGGGATGCCCGCCGCCTTGGAGGGTCAAGTACTAACCTTCCCGATATAGTGGCAGTCAATAATGTGCATTCTATCTTATTGTCTATTGAAGCAAAATCTGGGACCAGTGATAACCTTTATGTGCCCTCTGACCAAATAGAAAGATGCATCCAGATTAAAAAGATGTTTGGAGTCTACAGGACGAGCCATGCAATCCTAGCGTTCAAATTTATGAGAAAGAAAAGAGTCCTACAAAACGGCGAGAAAACATACATCAAAAGGAAATTACAAGAGTATTATAAGATAGCAGACAAATATGCTGGTCCAAGTCCACCTAATATAAGATGTACTTATGATGGGAAAACATATGAAATAAGAGGAGATAAAACAAGAAAATGCCATCTTGTAGATTATCACATGCCATTCCAATCCCAACGATGATCAAATTCTAGACTTCCGTATAGCTTTTATTTTAGAATCCGGTGAGATAGATTCTACTATGAATCCAAAAGAAGCCTCCATTTCATCTAGTCAAATGTATCAGATTGAAAATAATGGTTCTTCCCTCTTAGGAATGCACAAGTCATACATGATGGAAAATGCAGGACACGGATTGGCTGATTTCATCATATCAAAAATGGGATCTTCTTTGTCAGGGAAGAGCATTGTTTCGCTATGTGGAACAGGAAATAATGGAGGTGACGCAATTGTTGCATCCAGACATCTTGCAGGATACTACGGTGCAAACGTTACAGTAGTCATGTTAGGGAATCCAGATAAAATTAGCACTGAGGAATGCAGCGCAAATTGGAACTTGATTAAGAAAATGAGGTCGATTAAAATCTTCTCTGGAACCAACGTATTGGAGAGCTCTGCAGAAGAAATTTCAAATGGAGACATAATAATAGATGGAATCTTCGGTACGGGGATTAAGGGTAATATACGCGAACCACATTCTTCTGCTATTGATATGATCAACAATTCCAAGGGGTATATAGTATCGGTCGATATTCCCTCTGGACTTGACCCTGATACCGGCATGACTCATGATAAATGTGTAAAGGCTGATGCTACTGTCACCTTCCACAGAATCAAGAATGGTTTAACAGGGAGGCAGGAATACACTGGTCAATTGCACCTGGAAAAGATTGGAATACCGATTGAAGCTGAAGATAATGTCCTTTAATCTGGGGGTGGAACCATGAAAATTATTCAACTTCCAGTAGGACAAATGGCAAACTTTTCCTATATAATAGCAGATGAGAAGTCTTCGGAGTCTGCAATAGTGGATCCTTCATGGGATCTGGAAAAAATCTTTTCGACATTGAAAACCAATGGATTGAATGCCAAGTATATTCTGAATACACATACGCATTTTGACCACATACTTGGAAACGAACAGGTAGCTGCTGTGACCGGAGCAAAAATAATTCAGCACGAAAATTCTACTTCGTACAAGGACATACCAGTTAAGGACGGCCAAATTATAACTATTGGAATTATATCCGTTCGAGTTCTGTTCACCCCGGGTCATTCAAACGACAGCATTTGCCTTATAATCGATGAAGATTCCATACTTAGTGGCGATACCTTATTTGTCGGCAATTGTGGAAGAACAGACCTTCCTGGAAGTGATTCTGTGGCAATGTACGATAGTCTGTACAACAAGATCTGGAACTTGAAAGAATCCATGGTACTTTACCCCGGTCACGATTATGGGCCTACTCCCACCTCAACCATTTATGCTGAAAAAATGAAAAATCCTGTGTTAGGCTTCAAATCCAAGGATTCATTTTTAAAATATCTTAATAGCGATGATTAATTGTGTCTTCAATCCATATTGATACAAATAGTTCTGGCCCTCATAAAGCATCCGTAACTGATTTTATCGGTAAAAATCCCATATTTGTTTGCGTCACATCTTATACTGAGACTAGCCAGATTCCGGGCATTACAATCGCAGGTGCAGACCCTCAATTAATCCCTTGTACCCCTGCGGCCGATGCTGAATTTTTATACTATGGACAATGTAAATCTATTTCTGGGGTTCCAGCAACACCTGATGGCATCCCCACTCCAGCATTGATTACACGGGCAGCGTTACTAAGATCTCAGATACCAATTTTGATAGTGGATGCAGGATCGAAAATAAAACCACAGTTGCCTGCCATTTCATTCGGCATCAAGTACGGGAGGGATATAAGAAACCAAAGGGCGTTGGAACGGGCCGATGCTCAGAGAGCATTTGAATTTGGAAAGATGATTGGAATTCAACTTGCCATGTCTAATGATATACTGATCATTGGAGAAAGTATACCTGGTGGTACCACAACAGCTTTAGCGGTATTAACGGCTCTAGGCATAGATGCAAAAAATAAGATCAGCAGTAGCATGTCGGTAAATCCACACGAATTAAAAAATGAAGTTGTTTCCAGTGCTATGCGTGGGTTAGAAGATCATATTTTGCAACTGCGTAATGATCCCATAGATTTGGTATCCAGGATAGGAGATCCTATGATACCTTCGGTAGCAGGAATTGCAAGTGGTGCAATATCTCAAAAAACAAGAGTCATGCTTGCAGGAGGCACACAAATGACAGCTGTACTATGTTTGCTGAAAGCCATGAAAATACCCCTAGACGGGATATGCATTGGCACTACATCCTACGTCAAAAATGACAAATCGTCCGATATCTTGAAGCTAGTCAGATCTATCTCTGAAACTGTTCCTATTCTATCTGTTGAATTAGGTTTGGAGTTCTCCAGAAAGCAAGGACTAAGAATGTATAACAGCGGAATTGCAAAGGAAGGCGTCGGTGCTGGGGGAGCTGCAATAACATCAATTCTAAAATCCAAGGGGAATTTAGACTCCACCTCACTATTGCATTCTATTGAAATTGAATATGAAATTAGTATCGAAAGTCAAAGAGTTGGAAGTCTTTAAAATCGTTAAGTAAAACATCATGTGTTTTTGAATCTTCATGATACTTCTTTTTTTAGTAACCAAAGAATATGAACTGATTTTCCCTTAACATGGCCTGATGACCTAGATCAAGTCCTAATATTAAGAAATTTGCATTTTGGTTTGAGATATTCCACAAGTAATTCGATTCTTTCCTTACAATGACAATTTGCTGAAAAAAATTCTTGGTTACTTTCGAATTTGAACTCTATAACATGTTCCTCTTTGTTTCATACTAGCTTCCTTACCAAACGATAAATTAAAGGGTAATATCGAATAACTAATGCTGTTATAGCTTCATAATTAAAGAGATGCCACGTGCGTCCGACTGGCGACCAAATAATAGACTTGTTGAAATAAAGTAAACACGATGAAACTCGAGTATAAAAATGACAATTAGAGCAGCACTATCTTGGATTAGAGGTAATAGTGAATGTAAGGCATAAGAAATTTAGTTCTGGCTATAAGTAACGTGCATAACTTTAACCTTCTCACATAATACTCATGCATTCTTTACGCAACATGAACCGGGACCCTCAAGCATGATGCTGCTTTCCAAGATTGATCAACTTTCCTGTATGTTAAAGGTTGCATCTTTACCACTAGGCAGAACCAAGGTAAGTGGTATTCGCTAAGATAGCTGTGATTCACAATTAAAATATAAATTGAATAACAGATAGAATATTATTTTGACATAAAATATATGGTCCCATTATGGTAAATATAGATCC
>JAKEIK010000312.1 GCA_022545895.1 Nitrososphaeraceae archaeon
GGATCTCTGAAATAGGAATGTCATATCTTTCATTCTTCTCTCCAAACACTACGATTTTATCGGGCGTCTCTCTTACTACAAATCCTACATGTGGCGCATCAAGGGCCATAACAGCCCTATTGAAGTATTTACCAGCTGTCATGTTCTATGCTAGCTATTGTGGCACATGCATTTATCCGTAATCCCTGTTCTGGATTTAGCAATTATTACGTATGTTTTTGTTAGTGTCTTCCCTGTGGTCTTCAGTCCTCTGACAGTGTAACATGATATGAGGATATGAGTGTAGAAATATTATACGCCCGCGAGTTTGGCTGTTCCATAAATGCAGGCTGTTTGTAGATCATGGATTTCATCATCAGTATGTCTGCGTCTTTCTACTACGTACCCGCTCTTAGAATGGTAAAAAATGACCATATCTTTTGGGTAGAAGGATAGCATATCGTGGTTCTCGGAGTCAAATGACATATGTCTAATATGTATCGTCTCCCACGAGAATAAAGCATCTATAGAACCATCAAAATGGAAAGTACTTCCGCATGGACATATAACGTCTCTCCAACTTCCTTTTATGTTCTTAAGCCAGCTCTTCTTGCCCTCTTCCACAAGCCATCAACAATTAGCTAACCTCTCTTGAATTATATGTATTTATGTTTTTGTTACTCAAAATGCTCTATCTTAAATAATGTTAGGATGAAACGCTTCTACTAAGGATTCCAAACTAACCTTAATAGCAAGTTTGTCGTCTAATCGGTCATCAATGGAATTAAAGGGAGAGGAAGTATATACCGGATGGGCCTATTCGACTGGTCGCGATCTTTATTCCGAGACCTGGTCTGTAGATATGCCTCCTTCTACAGCATTCGTAAAAACATATCTATGTGATCACGTTTTGTTTGGCGAGAACGGTTCCGTAGAGATAGGCATTTTGAACATACGATATCATCTTCCTGACAATAGTGACGGCCGAGTCAACCTCCCCGGCCTAGAATGGCCTGACTCTGTTAAGGCGTGGTTTAATTCAAATATCACCCATTTTACTTTTGCCATAAAGGTAAGACAATGTTACGCTCTAATGAGCTGTTCTGTGGGATATTGGGGCTAATCAAGCAGAGATGTACTTCTCGCAGGTAGGCAGTGTTCCCAAGGTAAAATCGATTCGTGGAGTTGCTCTATATGATCCCAAGGATGGGACAATCCATCATATGCATCATGTTTTGACTATGGAAGGTTGCGAGCCTAGGGACTCGACTCTAATTGAAAAAGATGCGATAACTTTTGCAATAAAATTAGGACACAGAACTGAGCATCTTAAGGTATTGCATACACCTGATTCAATAAATCCATTTGCAAAATACCGTGTTGATACGATAAAACTGGGGTTAATCGAGTTGCCAAAGCCACCTGAGATTAGAAACCAATAAACCAAAATGATAGGATAAGCGCTGACATTTACGATTCCCTATTTATTCATAATCGATAAATTTTATGTTTCTTACAAAATATGTACTTACTGTCATTAAGAAAGATATAATGCTTGCATGGAACATAATGTCTTCTGGTTAATTTCACCAAATGGATGTAATATGGATCATTATTGGAATCCCTCAATGTCAGGGACCTTAACAGACTCAGGTATATTTCTTAAAATACTTGAGTCACTATTCGATATATCTAGGAGCATGCCATCTGCTTTTGTTATGATATCATGTAATTTTGGCTCTGCGAAGGACGTTACTTCAGAATTGCATGATATTGATGGTGTCGAACAAGTTTTGATAGTCTCTGGTATCTACGATATAATTGTCAGGATAACTGTTCAAAATAAGGATGATCTAGATCGGCTCCTTCTGCGTGTTAGAAGGATGGACGAAATTCAAAGTACCCTTACCTTAATCATTACACAAAGTCAATAGACTAATACTTATGAATAGCAAGACTGTATTGAGCACATGGTCCTATTACCATTTGAGATATTAGCTATAGGTTTTAGGCTACAATTTAAACAACAATCAACAGGATTGATAAAGTATGAACTTCTCAAATTCATAACTCCTAGAGATATGCTGATCGGTATTTTGATGAAGCTAGGTATTGCTAGTCTGAATTGCAACTATGTCTTGGAATGGAAGGTAAGGACAATAAAAGTGAAGCAAATCTTTTAAATTATTTTATGCTACTTTCAAGATATTGTCGGTCTGTAACGTTCACAAAGATTTCTTTGATGAAACGTGCAAGGATTGCAAGGCAGAGTATGCAAATTTGAAAGGACATACTTCACCTAAAACTGACTCGGGAGAAAAAGTGACTGCATCAGGTCGAGTGAAAAAATACAAAGAATTTTCTGAAGAACGTGCAAGAAGACTTTATGAGCAACTATTGTTACAGTTCCTGAATCCACCCTACCGATTAAGTGAAGTTGAAGCGGCACAAAGGGCTCGTTACATTATCAAGAAACAGTGTTTCATCCGGGGTGTTCCTATATGGACCTGGTTGAAATAAATAAAAAAATGAACGAGATGAGTTAAAAATCCAGGCTTTATATGTACATGTACGGGTATCTAAATACCATTTCTAAGATATTTACATACGCATAACAATTAACTGACCAAGAGTTACCATGTAACGAAAGGAATCTAATGGATCACAATATATTTAATTTAGTTCTAGTCAGTCAGATCCAGCTATCACGCATGAGCCTTGATGAACTAATTATTGTCTCGCAGAGTGTAGTTTTCTATTTATTAATGGGATCCCTCTCTTTTGTAGGGGCAATCATAATTCATGGTATATTGAAAAGCCGCAGAAACAAGAATAAATAATTAGACTGGATAAAGAGAAATCGCAATTGTTGTCTTCACAATCATCTTATCATATACTAATTGATAAATAATAATCAATATAAATGAAAACAGTGTCTTCTAATTCCGAATCTGTTGACGAATCACTTGAAAGACTCCATAAGATATTTCTAAAGCACAACGAGCACGATGAAGGGGATCTTATTTTTTACAGAATTGATTACAGACTTGCTGAAATTCTTAAAGTGACAGCCGATGAAGCCCGTGCTTATCATCAAATTTATCACACTAAAAATCCTCGTACAGTGTCAAAAGCATATTGCAGTAATTGTAATCAAATAGTTACTTTCGTCCCAATCATATATACAGTAACAGAAAATGAAAGGTCCCTCTTGAAAGCTGCAGAAATGAAAGGTCGAGTTATCCTTGGCGATTTAGAGAATATAATGGAGGATCATAAGATACCTATGTTTGGATGCGCAGAATGTAAGAAACCTATCCCAGGGTGTGGAATTTTTTGAGTTGTTTTTATACTTGACTTATTGCTTGTTCCAACATATATTCATGACAGGGACCAACATAATACTATATTATTTGGTGTGAATCTAACAAGATGTTGACAACACGTGTTATCGATTTAACTCGTGAAATTAGCGTTGATACGAGAGTTTTTCCTGGCTCTCCTTCACCAGCGATGATTAGCTGGTCTAAAATGGATGTCCATGGTTATGATTCAGAGGTCGTATTCCTAAGTACGCATACGAGTACGCATATGGATGCGCCTTCTCATTTCATGATAAATGCCACTTCCATAGACAAGATTGATGTTAGTAGATTCGTAAGTAATGCTGTAATTATAAGAACTAACAAGAAGGAACTGGATGAATTAATTACTGTTGATGATATTGTGGAAGCAAACACGGACATAATGCCAGGTGATTCAATAATATTCTCTACGGGATGGGAGAGCGAAGTATGCAAGGAGTATTATTTCTCTGGCAGCCCTGGATTATCACCAGAAGCTGCAGAATACCTCATTAAGAGAAGGATTAATGCTGTTGCAATAGATTCCCCTAGTATCGATAAAGGAATGGACCATAATTTTACTTGTCATAAAATACTATTGTCACATGAAATATTGATCGTAGAAAATTTATGCAATTTGGGGCAAGTGAACGATCTGAGGTTCAAGTTACTAATCGCACCTCTAAAGTTTTCCGGCGCGACAGGATCGCCTGTCAGGGCTATTGCAATAATCGGGCAAGGAGCATTTTAGAATCTAAATCACGGTACGTTGGTCGTTGACTTTGTTTAGGCGTTTCTCAGTCTGCTCAAAGAAAGGATATCATATTTCCCAACAACTTTAATACTTCCTAGAATATTGTTATTAGTATATGCCAACTGCCTATGTTTTAATAAATTGCGATCTTGGATCTGAGGAAGAGATATTACAAGAAATAAGAAAATTACCCGAGGTTACTGAAGTGAGTGGCGTATACGGAGTCTATGATATCATTGTGAAGATAACATCGGACAGCATGGATAAGCTTCGAGAAACTATTACCTGGCATGTGAGAAGAATCGACAAAGTTAGATCAACGCTTACTATGATCGTAATTGAGGGTCAAGGCGGAAGGGACAAGAAATATCAAGCAATGTCATTTTAGTATCATATTTAGACTCTTTACGAAACTTTCTACTTCTGACTGAGCATTGTAGAAGTGTGGAGAAGCTCTGACCACTTTTTTCTTTCCTGCACCCTCAATGTCCCTTTCTGCCACGATAATGCCGTAATCCTCCAACTTCGATACTATCGTCTTTGCGTCAGATGACTTCGCTCCAAATGGTAGTATCGATGTTCTCAATCTCTCGTCTTGAGGTCCATAGATGGACACATCCTCCATTTTTTCTAGAGATCCTCTCAATTCATCCGCTATCTTCATGTTCATTTTCCGGATGCTATCAATACCTATACGTAAGATGTATCGCAATGAGGATTCTAGACCAGCGAGTCCTACATAGTTTCTAAATCCTGTTTGAAATCTTTGAGGAAATTCGACGGAGGCTAAATTCCTATGATCAGTAAGAATAGCTGATTCTCCACCTACATATTGGGGTGTCAGTACTTCCGAAGATTTCTTACTACAGTAGAGTATTCCGATACCTGTTGGCCCACAAATCCATTTGAAACTCGGAAATGCCATAAAATCACATCCTATTCTCTTTACATCTACTCTGATTGACCCAACGGTTTGAGCCGCATCTATGCAGTACAGTACACTATTGTCTCTAGCAATTTTACCTATTTCTTCAACGGGCATAATAGCTCCGTTATTATAAAGTGCGTGACTTAGAGTGATTAGTTTTGCATTCTTATTTCTAGCAATTCTCTCTATTTCATCCGTATCAAAAAATCCGTCATCATCTATCTTGATTTCCTTGACTTCCACTCCAAATTTCTCCGACACTTTTAGCCATGGGAAATAGTTTGCATAATGTTCATGAGGTCCTCCCCGTACGATGATAAGATCAGACTCTTTCCAGGCGATCCCTGTCGATATTTGGTTTATCCCTTCAGTGGTACTTTGAGTGAATATAACTTCCTCAGGATCACAGTTTATTAGATGGCTCACTCTATCTCTGACCTCTTTCATCAATGATGTGATATACTCCTGCACCGAAGTTGAATCAGGACCCTCTTCAGAGTATCTTAGAAGGAAATCCGTCATTGCCTTAATAGTGGATATTGGGATCGGAGCAAAGGAGCCGTTATTCATGTATATTTTTTTTTTAACTACAGGAAAATCTTTGCGGATGAGTTCCAAATCTTGATCATAACTCATTATAACCACCTTTCATTCTAATATTATAAAAGTGAATATGATCTATGATTCTCTTCTAGACTCAGGGGGACTCAATACAATTATTTACAATGATCCTTACGCGAAATTATGTCTCGTCTCATCGATCATCTTAGAGCTACAGGAGGAACGACGGAAAAAAGCTGTGTACATTGATCTTGATACGGTATTCACTGCGTATGTCAAAGCAGGGTTAATTCCACCGCTCACAATAAAAAAAATGGAACCTTCCATTTACACATCAGATATTCTGCGGATTTATATTCCTGATGAGATGATTGAGCTATCCATTTTAGACTCGATCAAATACATCGATGAAGCCTCGATAGTCATTTTTGATTCCATAACCTCATTCTACAGCTTATTTTACAACGAATTAGAGTCCGATACAAGTGTTACTCGAGAGATGGGACGTATCAACCAACTTCTTTTAATATTGTTAATGTTACTGTTGAAGAACACATCATTTTCAAAAATACCTCTTCTCCTAACTAGTATGATTCGTTATAAAAGAAAAGGGGAATGGATAGGAACACCCACCGGAAACAGGTTTCTTAGATCAAGAAGCAGTGTAAATCTTTACGTCGAGATGGAGAATGAGAGGGATCTGTCAATTAATGTGCTCTCTCATCCAACCATCACCCCACAAAAAATTATTTTTCGCGACAAAGGCATTAGAATAACTCGAGTTAATTAAGTTTTGATCTTTACTAAGTTAAAACCAAGTACTAGTGCTATAGAGATAACTACAAATCCGCTTGTTACAAATGCCCATTGATTCTTGACAGATGTTGCTTTTCCTACCAAGTACAAAAGATATGCACCAAACATTCCCATGAATAGGATCATCACGGTCACTATCGTTTCTCCAATAGTTTGAATAGATCGACTAGGAACAACGAATGCCTTAGTCCTGGATCCTTCTATAATTGAGTTTACTAGACCTGAAGCGAATGCAAAGAATATGACCAAATATACTATAGCAGCAATAGTAATGTACTTTGACTTGGAGTAAAGCATCACAATTAAGTTCATCAGATCGATTGATAATTAAGTTTATCGCCTATTTAGATGAGCATTAACATTCGAGGCGTTCATGTCTTGTAGTTTGAATGCAGTAGCACAGGATATACCCTTGTCAAGAGAAGCATTATAGCAATTTTGTTTGTTCCTACGAAAAATTCTTACACTAAGGCTCTTTGATTATACATGAAATTCAAACGCCTAACTGATTGTGAACAGCTTCTTACAGGCGAACTCAAACTTATTCAATCCAACATTATCGAGTTGCTGATTCACCTTAAAGAAGTGCAAAATCTATCGTACGCTTCTATTTCGCTGAATTGCACAGCCTCACCATTTTTACTCCATTCTATTCTATTATTTCCATCCGTAGGATATAAGACTCCAATGCGCCTTTTTGTTGCTAGACGCAATGGCCCACCAGAGAGTGCGGCACTCCTCTTGGAAAGAGTACC
The DNA here is from genome assembly GCA_022545895.1 of Nitrososphaeraceae archaeon. Classification (GTDB taxonomy): domain Archaea; phylum Thermoproteota; class Nitrososphaeria; order Nitrososphaerales; family Nitrososphaeraceae; genus TA-21. The sequence goes on from JAKEIK010000312.1 coordinate 7,138, forward strand.
AATTATGATAAGCTGTATCGTATTTATGAAATAATTACTGAATGTCATCACAGAAGTCTAAAATTATAGTCACATTAGGCCAAGTTGTCAAACATTAGATAATTTTATTAGAATGTAAACTCAAGGTGAAAAATTTGTTATTTCGTCATATCACTGGTCTGTATAGCTGCTAAAGAAACAGTACTACAATCGGGACAATTTGGAGCGACTTAAATTTCTTGTTTGGTGTGCTGGTAAAGTGCAACGGGAAGATTAATACCGCCTATTTTAGAATTACTATGGATTTGATGATTTGATTGACTGTGGGAAGATACCCATTATAACCTTCTAGACTATTAGAGTATGACAACAAAAATGACCCTTTGCCGTTGACGATGGCAAGGACATTCTTAGTTCGTCCAGATTCTCCGAGGAGGTTGGTGTAATCTACAGTGTTACTTACTGTAGGAAAGCCATACAAATTTTCAGAACGTAAGAATTTTGTTCCCACATTATATACTTGGTAGGATGGTTTCATTTGTTCTTCCACGGCTAGTAAATAATTTTCCGGTGATATACCCAAACCTTTAACATGATCTAACAACGATTTGTCGTCATCGTTATACGTTACTGTAATCTTAAACCCTCTATCAAAATTCTGATTACCTAGCGTTACATCCACACTGCTTAGAAAATTTTCTCTTCCTTTCAGTTCTAAATCTGGGGGGTAAAACAGGATGAATCTTTTTGCGGAATCAGTGTAGGTCAGCCAGTTCTCAATATTTTGTGCGTAAATTGGCTCAATAGTTAAGACATAGGAGAATATAGAAATAACAACAAGTCCGTAAATCATCGTAGTATTCATTCTTATAGAAGAATCGTCAATATCCTTTATAACAGTTCGTTCGTCTCAAACAAAGGACAAAACCAAAAGTTAACAATGGATATGAGTGAGGCTGAAAATTGAAGATTCTTGTAGTAGAGGACAATATCGACATATCCGAGGTAATGAGTACCTTCTGTGGTGCGAGGAAGGATATTGTCTGTCAAGTTACAAATACTGGGCAAGAAGGACTAGATAGGATTCGAGCAGAGCACTTTGATCTTATCTTACTAGATTTAGCCATGCCTGACTTTAGTGGATTTGATGTAATCAAGTCACTGAAACAAGACGGATTATTAGAATCAAAAAATATCGTTATTTTTACTGCCTCATCGAATCAAGACCTTCTATATGAAGTGAGGAATAACGGCGTCAAAGAGATATTCAAAAAACCTTTTTCATTAGACCAGTTAATAGCATTGATAGAGAAGTATCGTCCTGGGATAAAGTAATCTAAATTCTTAATTCGGAAAGGGAATCCTCGATTAGGCAATCAATTCCTTGAGTTGCGCAACACCAATTATGTTCATCGTCGGGCATGTTCGAATGAGATTTTACTGCGTCTATAGGCCATTGATGAAAAACCCAGTACGGAAGGCCCCTATCGACTCTTTTTTACAGGTAGTAAGAAAGATTGAACGTTATTGCATTTATTACAAGATACTATCTTTACCGACATCAAATTCGTTTGACCTCTTTCTGTATCCCTATATATTACTGTAGACATTCCATCACCCTTCTTAGGATCAAGAGAGGCATATACCCCGTCACAAAACAAACACTTGCGTTGAAGTGGAAGGCTCATACGAAAATACCTCGCAGAGAGATATTTATAGTCTTGATGGTTAATGGCTGGATTTACTAACTACCTGACATTCAAGGTAAGCATACTGCCTAACGAAGGGTTTTCAATGCGTTGAAAAGTCTGGATTGACAATTTGGTTAAGGTCAAAATACTCGCTTATTTGACCTCTGTTCAAGAAGAATTCAGAAATATATTTCCCAGAAGAAAATAATGAAATCGGTTCATTCGATTTACTGTTAATTATATCAACTGCGTTCTCTCTTAACGAAGGTAACATGACACTTTCAAACCTGTTCTTTATCTCTTGTTCACCTACTCCCGATTTGTTGGACATTATTTTCAGATTCCTCTTTATTGTTCTCGTAGTAAGTTTGCGCCTCAATTTAGTTTAATTTACGGTCATCATTTAAAATGAACGATGAACTGGTGGGTTAAATTCAATTTACCAATAGGGAGTGATATATGATGACAACCAATCTAGCACTTAGCTTTATTATCCATGCGTCAAAAAAGATTATAGAGTTTGATAAAGTAGGTTACAAAGATTGAGGCTAGGAATAAAGAAGATAATCGTAGTGGTTATGGGTATGGCGTTGATTTTATTGGCGGGACTTTACATGAGTCAATACTTTCCTAGTCATTAAGTAGTTTTCATCAGCTGAGTGATTAAGCTGATATAATTTATTACTCTTGCAGTAAAGGTTCTTTCGTTATGATATTTTTTATGAATTCCTTAAGCTGAACGAGAGTTTGCTCAAAATATGGAATGACGTCCAAAGAAGCGTCTGGCGAAAGTAATGAGCCACTCAATGAATAATTTCTCAAGCCCTCTATCTTCCAATACCAGTTGCCTAGCAGATTTGCGTCTTGTAGTTCTTTTGCCAATTCTACTCCTTTACTCTCAGCTGACAACCCGCTAATTACCGTAGGCATTTCTATTCTATTTTTGCGAATGCCGGTTAGTTGAAACTTATCAATTATTCTAAATAGTAGAGAATCAACCGTTCCAATTATTTGTGAAATCAATGAGTCTATTTCCATCTCCGCACTTACACGTGCATCTTTTGATAAGAGATCCCCGTGTTGCAACTTAATTTTTTTTATATTTTTCAAATGTTCTTCACATGCAAACAGTTTGAAGATTATTCTATCTGACTCTAGAAAAGGTGGATCAGGAGTAGTCATCAGCTGAACCTAAAGCACATCCACTACTTATGGCTTTTATATCAAATATGTTGCAATCGGATTATTCAATTCTGTAACTAATATCAGAAAAGGTACCTTCTAGATAGTGAGTACTAGAAGATGAAAATAAATAACACGAATTATAAATTCTAAATGAACGCACTCGCAAAACATAGGGGAGTTGAGAAGAAGAATTCTTCCTCTCCTTCTTATGCTACGTTAACTTCAGTGTCAGTTAGGTTCAAGTTATGCGAATATGTCAGGGAGGATCATCTTTTCAGACAAATTAGGAGAAGATGGTGCTGTTGCGGTGACATTGGGTTGACTTGTTGCACCGAGACTAGATGTCACAATAAACGTATTTGAAACCGAATTAGATCCTTGGGTTGCTACCACTTGAGCAAATCCGACAGGCGATGATAATGGTACGGTAAAGTTAGCAAAAAATTCTCCGTTGTTGCTAGTTGTGACTATGATTATATCAGTGTCGTTAAATGTAAGAACGACAGTTGAGCTAGGATCAAATCCAATACCAGTAATATTTACCGAAGCGCCAACAGGCCCAGAGGTCGAGTTAAGTGTAATGGTGGGTACTCCAGAAGATGTAACTGTGAATGTCTTTGATGATGACCTGGATCCTTGAGTGGCTTTAGGGTTCTCCATGTCAGTAACTTTAAACGTTTTTGAGGCTGAATTAGGTCCTTGACTGGCTTCAACAGTATGAACTCCAATCGATGAAGTTGAAGGAACATTGAATGTAGTATTGAATCCTCCATTGGAGGTCGATGTCACCGTATCTCTGGTATCACCTTCGATGCTTATAACAACAGTAGAGAAAGGATCAAATCCATTACCTGTAACAGTTACCAGAGTAGCAACAGGGCCCGAAGATGGGTTGAGTGAAATGGTAGGATTGCCCGAGCCTGATGTTCTAATTTGATTCTTTTCCTTAATAGCAAAGACTGGTACTGATGTTAAGCCTGTCGTTATAGTGCTTAACCCAATTGCTATGAAAATAAATGAGAGAAGCGTAATCTTTGATAAATTTCTCATGATATATTGTAAATAACAGATAGGTTACAAACTATAAGGACGGTACGAAAGACATATGCTTAAGATTAGCATATAACATGAGCTAACTCTAATTTATTTTAATGATATGTAAAAGATTAACAATCTTGATTAGAGCGAGTCCACAAATCGTGTCAAATATGATTCACAAACGGCTAGGCTTCAAATTGTCAATCACCTTGAACATACGATTGTAAGAATCGACGTTTATGAAAGAAGGATGTTTTAGTTTTGGGTCAATGAATGCTAATCAAATATTCTTTCGTCAAAGTAAATGCTGCCGAACTTGTTTACCTACTTCTATCTACCGAACTTCACTGAATTCTTGAATCCGTGAATTTTTTGTATCTGTAACATACACATCCCCTGTGATTGAGTTGATTGCCAAGTCTTCTGGTTTCTGCATTGTTCCATTAGTAGAACCTTTGGACCCCCACATTTTTATGAATGTGCCGTTACCATCAAATTTCTGTATGACAGATTGGAGTCTATCTATGACATATATGTTATTTAATCTGTCAACGGCGATTCCCGGTATACTATCTGAAAATTTTCCCTGTTCTTCTTGTCCTAAGGATCCCCACATTCTAATGAAGGTACCGTTTTTGTAAAATTCTTGAATCCGTGAATTTCCCATATCAGTAATGTACATCTGATCTTTAGAATTGAAGACAATTCCATGAGGTTTTATAAACTCCCCTTCTTCAGTTCCTTTCGAACCCCACCTTGTTAAGAATTTGCCATTTCCATCGAACACTAGGATTTCAGAGTTAGCTCTATCAGTTAAGTAGACGTTGCCAAATGAGTCGACAGCCAACTGATGAGGTTGTCTTGAAGCTCCTTCTCCGCCAGTATTTTCATATGTCCACTTTGTTACAAAAATACCATTTGAAGTAAACTTCTGAACACGATGGTTGCTCAATTCAACGGTATAAACAAATTTGCCATCTGGACTGACATTGATATCGTGTAGTCGAACAAATTGTCCATTCCCTGATCCTTCCGACCCCCATTTAGAGATAAATGTACCATTGGGACTAAACTTTTCAACACGATTATTTCCCGTATCAGTTACATAGATATTTCCAGATGTGTCAATGGCTAGACTATGGGGTAGAAGAAACTGCCCATCATTACTTCCTTGACCACCCCATGATCTCACGAACTGATAGCTTTCTTGGTCAGGCATTGCGACAGAATTTTGTGAAATGTTAGTTGCATTTAATAAAATCATAAATCCTAGAACTGAAACCAAAAAGAGAAACATCGTTGACCATCTATAGTATGATGCGGGTGAACTCGCCCAGGATGAAGCCCGTTCCTGGAGCGACGAGATTCAAGGATTGTTGGTAAAGTGGTCCCATGCTTTCGTCATTTCGCATCTTTGTTCCGATTTCGTCTTTATGTTTACGATCCCGATACAATATTAGCTCCAGCCAAACTTCTTCATCGTCAGCAGCAGAAATAGTTTTGGCTATATTGGCTATACCATCCATAGGCGTCTTAGTACTATTCAACTGGAAAACTAAGTGGGTCGCTCCATATTTCGTGATCATATCAGCAAATTGTTTATTAATCTGCACCATTGCATCATGGTTCTTTTTTGGTACTCGGTAGATAAAGTGGTCGACTTCACTACCAATGCTCCTCTCTCCGTTTTCCTTTCTTTCTGTCCCCATTTCTAATTCTCTATCTACTATTCCTTGTACAGGTATTTTAAGAGATAAGTGGCTTGATCGTAACTAGATGAAGTTTTTATCAGCTGATAAAATGAAATGAAGGACCTACATCTTCCTCGAGTTATGCTCTTTGTGCCGCATTGTTGTACATTTCAGCGATTATTACCATCGCTCATCGATAATCTGTGATATTGAAATTAAAGACTTAGTTGTTTTTTAGTACCGTTATAGAAACTTATTAGTCCAGCTCATACATATGTCTAAATCTAGTAAAGGTAATCATGGTATCATTCTGGCAATTAAAGGTGCAAAAATAATTGGACTGGTTTCATTCACATTAACTGAAAGACTTAATCAGCCTTTGAGGGAGTTCTGGATACCAGAA
>JAKEIK010000313.1 GCA_022545895.1 Nitrososphaeraceae archaeon
AGGGAAGAATTCAAATAGCATGATAATACGACTATTCAGGCTGTAATCCCTGAACCTATAAGGCGCCATCTATCACCGATTCTTCTGCTTATTGCGACTCTACTCTTCTCTAGCATGCATACTGGCCTTTTCAATCTTATTTCAACTCTTTTGTCTTTTGTGTACATTACAGTTCCAAGAGTAGCTGCAGTACCAATATTCAATCTCAGTGACTCCTTATTTTTTATCGGATCTACCTTTATCATCTCATGAGTTCCTACAGCTGTCTCAAAAAGTTGGTAGTCTACAGTTATATCTTCAACATCTTCGGGCAGTTTTTCTGGAAGACCCACTACAGAACCAATTAAGGAATCGCTCTTTACGTAAGATGGATCTAAAAGGGTTCCTATAGCGACTAATCCCCCAGGTTTAACGTTCTCAACAAGACCAGCCCCAGTTCCAAGTGTGGCAATTTTGGATCTGACGGGTTCGTACTTGTTCTTCTTTTCATCCCATAAACCGGGTCTGATCTCTACTTCAACTCCAACATTCAATTCACCTTGGATCAAAGCACCACCCAAAACACCTCCTTTGATTTGTTCTAAGGATATTCCTGGCTTGTTGATGTCGAATGAGCGTAACACATGCATCATGGGATCAGAGCCTTTCGAGCGTGTAGGTGTTTTAATGGTCTCTTCTATAGAACCAATTAGTGCATCCATATTCAATTTGTGTTGGGCAGAAATGGGAATAACAGGCGCATCTTGTACAGAACTACCTTTGACAAAATCCTTGATCTGCATGTAATTGTCTATGGATTCTTGATAGGTGGTCAAGTCAACTTTGTTTTGAACTAGTACTATTTGTTTAATTCCAAGAATTTGAAGTGCCAAGAAGTGTTCTCTAGTTTGAGGTTGTGGCACCTTTTCATTTGCAGCTGTAACTAGAATCGCCCCATCCATCAGAGCTGCGCCAGAAAGCATATTAGCCATTAGACTTTCATGGCCAGGTGAATCTACAAAACTTACAACTCTGCTAAGTTCAGATACTCCCCCACAATTCTTACACTCCGGCTGAGTAGAATAGCATAAAGGCGGAGGACATTGAGCACATTTATAGAACGCTGCATCCGCATAACCTACCTTTATCGTAATTCCTCTCCTCAGTTCTTCACTGTGGCCACTAGTCCACACTCCTGTAATGGCCTCAACCAAAGTAGTTTTTCCATGATCAACATGCCCTGAGGTTCCAATGTTTACACATGGTTGATATCCATATTCCTTGACATACCAATCAGGTAAAGTTTCTTTCCAATGCAACATTCATAGTGGAATTTTTCGGGGATATTAACCTAATTCCAGAATATACAAATTACGGGCATTATCACATTGGCACAGTAAAGAGGTAAATTCCTAGTGTGCTATTCTTGTTGTGCGGAAGTTTCGGGCATACTACCCTCAACAAGCAAACAATTCAGTTGATATATTTCTTCCGTAACTATATTTCCCCTAATTAACTTCCTTTTCCTAATACCTTCCCGATTACTTCTCATGCCAGTCCCTTTCGACAACAATATGTATTTCTTCACACCCCCGTGTACATCCTTTCTCATAGGTGTACCGGATTTGTCACTTCCACCGGTTACCTGGAACTTACCATTTGACATTCCAAGAATTGAAGAATCCACAAGGTCGCCAATCCTCGAACCAAGTAGTGGCTGTGCTTCTTTGTCTTTCAACTCTCTGCTAATACTCTTACCTTGTTTATCAGAAACTATTACCTTAAATATTGCCATTTCTAATTGAACGAATAATACAGCTTTAATTAACCTTTCTCAATATCAAATTTAATGCAGCATTGAGACAAAAACATCCCATTGGCTTAAAAAATAATCAAGGGCGGCCCATGTCCCTAGCGCTGCGAAACACAATGGTTTGCGTGCAAGTACGTGAAGATACGATTCATATCTTTTTCATGACACAAAATGGGATTATTTCTAATTTCTTTGATACCAGTTTGATTGAAAATCATTAGCCATGTTTTCAGCCTTATCTCTCATGGTCTCAATATAATTTTCATATGTATCATGGTAATCACAGTTCTTGCACTCGACAAATGATAAATCATCGTCGACTTCAGCACGGCTTAAACAATTAGGACATTTGGCTTCTAACATTCTTTTTATTCTCCTGCTCGTAGGTAATATTGATCGGGAAGTTAACCTTATACTTTACTGGGTCGACGACCAATCATTCAGGAAGTAATCTTTCAGAATCTTATTACAAGGTTTGCGATATGGGAGTTGCCCTAATTACAATGAGATCAGAATTAATATTTCTTTTTACTATATTATTAAAATCTGCCTTTGAACAAGCAATAACCATCATTGTTTTTTCGGTTGGGTAAAAATCAAAAGAGCCATGCTGCGTTTCGACTTCTCCAATATAGTCCTTTAATCTGGCTTCAAGAATGGACAATAAATCGAGTTTATCTCCTCTCATTTCGTTTTGGTCCATCGTCCAGGCAATAGTCACCTTAGTTCTACTGGCTTTCAGATCCCGTTTCTTCAGCATCATTCGAGTTTCATCTATCAAGTGCTTAACATAAGCCTCTATGCTCTTTATCGTTCCATTCACAAGGTACATTAGAGGTGACGATCCACCCAATGACGCACCTATAGCCCTTAAATCATATAATCCACTGGCCACATCATCCAAGTATATCTCATTAAAAGAGCCCGTTGTTATCTCGGTCGTTGTTTGACCTTCTCGAACGTAGCGACATATTTCTAGTATACTTGCCATTCCACTGTAATGTCCCAATATTCGAATCGAATGCAAAATTTCTAATGAACTGATATCGACGAAGTTGATTTTTTTCCTTAAGTCATTTGTGCTTAAAAGCTTCGCTAACTGTGAATCTTGGCGGGCCTTGTAAGTACCGATATGTAAGTCTGAATTCGATACAGGGATAGTGTTCGCTGGCATATAATAATAAAAGATATCCTTTCCTATTGTCATCCCAGTTATATGTTCAATTAATGCGATATTTTCGCTGTTAGTTCCAAATCCTGTTGGAACTGTGTATATAATAGAAGAATTTTTTTTTACATGTTTTATCGCATCCTGAAATTTCGAAGCAACATCTATTTTTACGTCATGACCTGTTTTCCTTATTCTGGGAGCAAAAAAGAGGTAAGCCGCGTTGTTTATTGCAAGATCTGTTGGTTCAACGGCAAGTAGAGGTCCGTCTTCTATTAACGCATTGACATCTGGGTACGTTCTTGCGAGGTCTGGCTTAAGCGAAATAGCCATACCTGCAGAATCATCAACCAAGGAGACTTTTGCGCCTTTAAGTGCGATGGATGATGCAAGTTTGTATCCTTCAGTACTCAAGCCATAGATGGTCGTGACTGGCAAAGATGATGACCCAGCACTCAATTCGTATGGGCCTCCATATTCATCATAGGTTATTTATTACCAAAGCTATGTAAAATAAGGGTAGAAGAAAAGTTTTTTCTATACCGGAATTTCAACAAGGATCGATTGAGAATCTGGTTTGATATTTTGACACCAAAACAGGTACTTTTCTTTAAGCCGATCGTGGACAACTTATTGTCATCGGGAAAAAGCGTACTATGCACTTCAAGAAAATATAGGGAATGTACTGAATTAGCGCGAGAAAAATTACTTCAAATAGAGATAATAGGAAAATATGGCGGACCACTCAAGTACGATAAGCTTAGACAAAGTGCAAAAAGAACTTATGAATTAGCAGATACTGTAAAGGAATTTGAGCCAGATGTTGCGATTAGTTTTAGTTCTCCAGAGGCTGCGAGAGTCGCGTTTGGACTGGGTATTAAACAGATAGTTTTTAACGATTCTCCTCATGCATATGCAGTAGGAAAACTTACCATTCCACTAGCTCAATTTCTACTGTGTCCTTGGATTATCCCCTACCATGCTTGGGAAAATTTCGGCATAAGAAGGAAGCAAATCATTCGTTATCGAGCACTTGATCCCGCAGTATGGCTAAAAAGGCAACAGGTAAAAGACGTTCCCGCTTCAGAAAAATTGAGAGCGAAGTATCGACTTACAAAGGAGAAGACTGTCGTTATACGGCCTGAGGAGACTAAAGCTGCTTACATGATATACAAGAAAAATAAAACTACTATCTCTTTAATTCAACCGCTAATCGAAAATCTTCATAAGACGACCAACATTCTAATCCTATGTAGGTATGAAGAGCAGGTAGAAGAAATATCAAGAAGGTTTGGATCAAAAATTACAGTTTTAGACAAGATTGTAGATGGCTTGGAACTAATTTCAATCGCAGACATTTTTATAGGCGCAGGAGGCACAATGACTGCTGAAGCTGCTCTTTTGGGAAAACCGACCATCTCTATCTCACCAATCCAATTTTATGTTGAGGATTATCTTATCCGAACTGGATTGGTAAAAAAAGTAAGTGGGCCAGATAGGCTTGTAGATTTAGTAAAAAAGATGATTAATGATGAACCATCATTAATACGACAAAAGAAACTCGCAAGCTTTGTACTTAATAAGATGGAAGATCCTATGGCCAAACTGAACAAATTGTTACAGTTACATAACATTATAAATATGGTAAGGCATACGAAATTCAGGCCCGGAAGCCCGGTAGAGAACTTCGATTCGCCGAATGTAGTGGCCAAGCATAGAGGCCTTTGGAGCCTTTGACCCCAGTTCGAATCTGGGCCGGGCTATTAAATTAAATTATCAGTCTTAGGTTATTTCTATATTAGAAAGTATTCTGGTCTTGGATATATCAGTTTGAAGAGCTCGTCAACTATAACAAAAATTTAGATTTTTTCACAATACGTTACTAACTACTCTTATTTGTGTACGAAATCACGACCTGTCTTAGGTTATGTAATGCATTATTCAACAGCATTTTTCTCTTTCTTATATCGTCACTGTATTCTTGAACTCGAATTTTTGAAGACTTAATTACTTTTTTCTGTTCGTCGGGGTTAGAGGATCCTATTGATGAGCGCAATAGAATTACTTTCTCCGGTGTCACTTGTTCAAGAATTTCCAGTAAATCTTTAGCCTTAATAGGAACAGATGTCCGTTTGATTACGGCTTCTATCTCATTTACACTCAAGGAGGAAAGAGATGCGTTGTTTTTGGAAAGGGCCATTTCAACCAGTGAACCTACTATTTTGTGAGCCGTTCTGAAAACCAGTCCTTTTTGCATGACAAGCTGCTCAGCTATGTCAATGGAATTGGCATAGCTGTTAATTACTGCATCCTTCATGCGATCTTTATGAATTATTAGAGAACCAATGACAATATCTGTGATGGTTAGGCAAGAAGATACGATCGACAATGAATTTAAAAAAACTAACTTCAAATCCTGCAAATCTCTGCTATAACCAGAAGGCAAGGCTTTCAATAAGGCAAGTGATGTTACGAGATTCCCTACAACAATTGTTGTTCTGGATCGTAGTAGCTCAAGAGGGTCAGGATTTTTTTTCTGTGGCATCGCGCTCGATGAAGACGCACATTTGTCCGCAAGTTCCACATAATCGAATTCCTGGGTTGACCAAATTATGAGATCTTCTGCTATTCTACTCAATGTAATCATTAAAATAGACAATGAGGACATTAATTCGACAATAGTATCTCTGGAGGAAGTAGCGTCAAGCGAATTTGTTACCAATCCATCGAAACCTAAGAGCATGGCTGTCCTTTCTCTGTCTATCGGAATAGTCGATCCTCCTACAGGACCTGAACCAAGTGGAGATTTATTGATTCTAGTATATGTTAAATAGAGTCTATCTAAATCTCTAAACAATTGGTCTGAATAAGATAAGAGATAGTGTGAAAGGTTTCCAATTTGTGCCTGCTGGAGATGGGTATATAAAAGCATAATAGAGCCTAAATTCTGTTCTGCCTTCTGTAATATGCTATCAATTAAAGAGATAATTTTTGAGTAAATATTGTTTAATTCGTCCCTAGCTTTCATTCTAACATCGAGAATAACCTGATCATTTCTCGACCTACCTGTTTGAATACTCCCGCCAATTTCGATACCTAATTTCTTAACCAAATGAGTTTCTATTGCTTCATGTATATCCTCGAATCCGAGCCTATTTATCTTGCCAGGGTTTTGGAGCAATATTTCTAGCTCATTCAGAATCTTCTTCAGAGGCTTAACTTCTAAAAGACCTTTCTCATATAGCATTACAAGATGTGCTTGGGTCCCCATAATGTCGTACGATATTATTTCATTGTCAATATTCATGGAGGACAAGAAATTAAGGGTGTCTCGGTCTAGTTCCCCCTTCGGCCTCGACCTATACATGCGGATTGAACAAACAGGGCTTTATTTAATACTATATTTGAGAATTGTATTGGGGGTTTGAGGACCATCCTCGAATATTTAGTAACTATATGTTTGAAAAAGAATGGCATTAAATTAATAGTTAAATAGGAATAAATCGGATCATAATAACATGAGTCAAGAAATTCAGCAACTTCGTAGGTTGATATTTGATGAACTTTCCAAGATTGTAGACCCCGAAATAGGAGTTTCTATCTCGGAACTCGAACTTGTTGACAAAGTTGATATTAGTGGGGGAAACGTGGATATAGATTTGCATCTTACTAGCCCATTTTGTCCTGCCATATTTGGTTTCAAGATTGCACAAGATGTACGTGATAACGTATATAAAATTCAAGGAATAGAGAACGTGAAAATAAAAGTAAGCAATCATTTCATGGCTGATGCCATCACCAAACAAGTGAATGAGAGTAAATTACCAACAAAATGACCAATAACTTTTAGTTTTTCTACGGGATTACTAAAATTCGCCCCAGGTCAGATAACGGTTATGATTTCAGACATTTCTTTTGTCCTTTGAAATTCCAAGCATATACGACCGTAACAATTGGATACCTAAAGCCGGATCTACTCCCTTAGGACAAACTTTGCTGCACGAACCGGCAAAATGACATCTCCATAAACCGTGTCTGTCATCCACTATATTCAATCTATTTTTTCCCGCATCCCTGGAATCAGCATAATATCTATATAGCTGCGCAAGTGCTTGAGGACCAGGGAATTTAGTATCCGTTGCCACTGTCGGGCATGCAGAATAACATAGGCCACATTTAATACAGTAAGAGAATTGTAAATATTTGTCTACTTCTTCACGTGACTGACGATGAGAATGAGAAGACGATACTTCATCAATTTTTTCAGTCTTATCATAGTTCAAGTTCTGTATGTATGGATTAATACTCTTATGATGATTGAAAAATTGAGTAAAATCGGTTACAAGATCCCTAATTACAGGGAAATTTGGTAAAGGTTCGCAAACTACGACAGGATCTTCTAATTCAGAAATTTTAGTATAACAGGCGAGTCTAGGAATTCCATTTATTTTCATTCCACATGATCCACAAGATGCCATTCTGCAAGAATATCGTATTCCTATACTGCTATCCAAGTAACTTTTGGCATACAATAGCGAATCAAGCACCGTAGTCCATCGCTGTACGGGAACCACTAATGAATCAAAGTGTGAATCTTTTCCTTGTGCAGTGTTAGTTCTGAAAACTCTCAAGGTCGTTTTTTTGAGATCGAAGCTATCATCCCTTGGATCGCAGCCTGCTTTTTTATCGCTCTTTACCGTCATATTGTCTAGTTCCCTCAATTGTACAAAATCACAACCCTAGGCCATTTGCAAGAATAATTGTTCTCGTTCCATAAGAGACTAGGACAATCATTGCTATAATTGTTGTTATAGTCACACTATTTTCCCATATTTTGCTCTGTCTTAACTCCAAAAGAATTACCCTGACCCCGTTGAATCCATGAATTGAAATCAATACAAGGATAGATTCTAGTAGTATTGCGTAGAAAATATTGTGGTAATTCGCAATCACGTGGGCATATTCAAGACTCGAAGAATAAGGGACTACAAGTCGCATCAAGATATGTACAGCCACAACAAACAGAGCCAAAATACCCGTTATATAGTGGATCTTCATAATCTGACTCTCCTTCAAAGCTAGTTTACTAATGCCATTCAATTCTATTTTTTAATCGCCTCCCAATAACACATTTGCTCCATATAGCATGGCAACTGCTGTCAAGATTAATGCAATCCATATGCCCGATCTTTGTCTTGTATTCAATGAGGAAGGATAGTAGGGATAATCTGGCCTTCCTGGTTTTCCCAGTCCGATACCAACGTGAGTAAAGATGAGCCTAATTCCATTGGCCGAATGGAAAGTACTAGCACCAATCACCATGATTAGAAAAGTATGCCCCCACGTGGTCTGAGTCATTTCTAACATTGTATCCCATGCGTTCCTTCCACCAACCAAGGAACTCGTCTCAAAAACATGACCTACAAAATAGACCAAAAGAAAAATCCCTGTAAGTCTTTGGAGCCAATAAGACACCCGTTCCCAGCCATATCTTAAAGGGTTTAGCCACCCTTTTAGCCCTTCTCGATTATCTCGATTGTTCTTTTGTCCTAGCATTTTCATTAATATTTCCTTTCTACCGGTGCATACTGAGTGAATTTTACGGGGTGCCAAGCGAGGCGTGGTTCGGCCTTATTATAGTAAGCCAATGTATGCTTCAAGAAATTAATATCATCACGATTAGGATAATCTGTACGGGAATGGGCTCCTCTTGATTCTTTACGGTTTAGTGCTCCCATAAGTATTATCTCTGAAACCCGTAATATAGAGTCAAGCTCCATAACGTTTACAAAATTTGTATTGTATTCCTTAGCCTTATCGTCTACATGGTTCCAGGCAAGCTTGCTTAATTCTCTAGCTTTTTTCAATCCATCTGTCAATCCATCCTCATTCCTGAAAACATAGGCATTTTTGTCCATCATATCAGTTAACTCTTTCTTGACTTCGTATGGATTCACATTACCAGTGCCCCTGAAGATTCCATCGTAGATTCTTTTTTCTTCAAGTAATATCTTATCATTAGGTATGTCTATTGTACTGTTCAAATGAGTATGGGCATACCCTGCTGCAAGCATTCCTGTGATTTTCCCCCATACTAAGCATTCCGAAGTTGAATTTGCTCCCAACCTGTTCGCACCATGAGTACTATTGCAGGCCGCTTCTCCAGCTGCCCATAGCCCGTCCATTTCAGTTCTTCCATCGATGTCCGTGTGAATTCCCCCCATCATATAGTGACAAACTGGCCTTATTTCTATAGGTTCATTGACAATATCAACCCCAGAAAACTTAATACCAATTTCTCTAATTCCCGCAAGTCGTTCTTTGATACGGTCTTCACTAATATGGGTTAAATCCAATTTTAGACATTCAACTCCCGTTTCATGCACAAAGCCTCTTCCTTCTTGCATCTCCATCATCATCGACCTCGATACCACATCGCGTGGCGCAAGTTCCATGTTCTTTGGAGCATATCTCTTCATGAATCTCTCACCCTGGTTATTTATCAAATAACCTCCCTCGCCTCTTGCCCCTTCAGTAATGAGTATCCCTGATGGTATGATGCCTGTTGGATGAAATTGTACGAATTCCATATCCTTCAAAGCAAGACCTGCTCTATATGCCATATCTAAACCGTCTGGCGTGGAGGAATACGCGTAGGTGGAGAAGCTATACATTCTTCCTGCACCGCCTGTGCAAATTATTCCAGCTAGGGCCTTAACAATGAGGAAATCCCCACTCTTCATTTCTATGACCGTCAGACCTGCGAAATTGTTGTTACCATCATCAAGTATAGAGGTACAAAACCACTCATTATAAAAATGAATATTATCAAATTTTAAACAAGTATCGTATAATGTCTGCATTTCGTAGAATCCTACTTTATCTTGTGCATATGTTGCTCTTGGGAAAGAGTATCCGCCAAAGTGACGCTGATCAATCCTACCATCAGTCTTTCTCGACCATGGCATTCCCCAATCATCGAGTTTGTATATTTCATCGGGCATTTGACGTACCAGTAGTTCGGCAACATCTTGATCTGCAAGAAAGTCACTTCCACGAATGGTGTCGTATATATGAGAATCTTTGTTATCTCCTTCATCTTCAAAAAGAACCGCGGCCGTCCCACCCTCAGCGGACACGGAATGCGATCTCATGACTTGCACTTTCGAAATAACTCCTATGCTTAATTTTTTATTAGTCTCCGCACATGATATAGCGGCACGTAAGCCTGCAAGCCCTGAGCCTATTATTACGACATCGTGGTAAAGGTTGTCAGTCATGCAACATCATAGCCTATAATCTAACAAATTCACGGCTTAGCATGCCCATAAATAGGTTTGCGGTTTACATATAAGGAATATTGCTCATCGATCGGGATAATTTATGGCCACTCACTGTTTAGTTCAACGTACTACGGATAACACCACAGTAATATTAATTAAATTGATTTATTAGTCAAACGTGCTAACATATTGAAAATAGTACTATTAGCGCATAGATAAGTCACATATTTAATCCATCTTCGAGTATTGATATTTAAGAGATTCATATTCAATTAACGAACTTAACAGAGCGTCAAAACCTCATCCATTTTTTTTATGAGGTCAGTTATTTTGTGTTTGCTTGTCTCTCCCTCACTATTTCTAATTGTTACTATTTGATTCTTAATTTCGTCTTGGTCAACTACGATGATTGCCGATGCACCTCTGGAAATAGCTTCATTAATCTGTTTGTCTATACGCCTTCCTTGAAAATCGTAATCCGTAGTGTACCCACTGGTCCTAAGATCGGAAACTATTCGAATGGCATAATTTTTTACATTTTCAGATGAGTAAACCACATAAACAAGTGGTTTACTTTTGAGCTTCATCAGATTGTGGTTCCTCATCGCCGACAATATCCTTTCGACGCCCCCTGCAGCACCAGTCGTGCCAATATCCTTCCTTCCAAATATTTCGGTTAATTTGTCGTATCTACCTCCTCCAACCAGTGCACCTATAGCTGTTGATGGGTCAAATACTTCAAAGACCAACCCTGAATAGTAATCGAGTCCTCGTACCACACCAAGATTGAGTTGAACATTCTTGACTCCTCTTGACTTTAAGGAGTCAAAAATTTCGAGTGTACTTTTCCATCCTTCAAAGGTCTCCAAAATATTAATGTCAGGGCAATCTTCGGGTTCACCTTTAAAATTTGAGAATTCTATTAGCTGTCGTAACTTTGACAAATTCAGTTTTCCCTGGTACTCTTCATATATCTGTTGGGGTTTTTTTTTAGATAACTTATCAACTGCTCGTAACATTTCACCAATGGTCGAGATGGCAGAAATTCCCAGTTTTTCTCTCAAGAATCTTTCAACAATCTGCCTGTGGTTGATTTCAACAACTACTTCGAGGCCAAGGTTTTCAAGAAACTTGTACACAAATTCGATAATTTCAGAGTCTGCTTCATTGCTAAATGAACCAAATATTTCTACGTCCCATTGATGAAAGTATCTGTATCTGCCGAACTGAGGTTCATCATACCTCCATACCCCACCAAAGGATGCGAATTTGGTAGGCATCTTCAGTTCTCTTCTTTGTGAAACAAATCGAGAGA
The DNA here is from genome assembly GCA_022545895.1 of Nitrososphaeraceae archaeon. Lineage (GTDB taxonomy): Archaea > Thermoproteota > Nitrososphaeria > Nitrososphaerales > Nitrososphaeraceae > TA-21. The sequence continues at coordinate 11,559 of JAKEIK010000313.1, forward strand.
GACCGACCGTTAGATCGAATCTAAGTCCTATCATGCGTCCGCCTTTGTCAGTAAAGCTATAGGTTTCATTGCTAATCGAGGGCCCACTTTTAGCTTCGAGCGTAGAAAGCAACTCTAATGGAGACGGTTCCATAAAGTTGAAATCAAATCTCTGGGCGGCATCTATAAATTTCTGCCTCATCAGTTCGATGTATTTTGATTCTTCAAATTCTATGTCTCTCATTCCACGAGGGAGCTCAATCTTCACAATTGTGAGGACATACGGTTCTCATTTAGATTTTGCGATTAATTATATTATCATTCCCAGTAAGCTTGCTTCTGTGGGTGGAGGGTTTAGATATCTAGAACACGTTACCGATGCCTACGTAGAGGCATATGGTCATTCGATGGCCGAGGCCTTCGATTATTCAGCCAGAGGTCTTGTAAATTTGATGTTCGATATAGATAATGCCAATGGAGAGATCCCAATCGAGATAAAGGTAGAGGGCGACGATATAAGTCACCTGCTGTATAATTGGTTAGAGAAAGTGCTTTTGATCGTTCTAGTTGAGGGACTTGTAATGTCAAAATTTGCGGTATCGATCTCTCTAAAACCGACTTACAAGTTGGAGGCACGTTCTCGGGCCGAGTCTGTGGATTTAATAAAACATAATTACAAAACAGAGGTCAAAGGAATAACATATCACGCAATGGAACTAATTCAAGAAGATAATTTGCTAAAGATACGCTATATAGCAGACTTGTAATTTTATATTCCTTTCATCCTTCAAAAGAAGAGTATAACTAACATTGTCATTCATTATGCGAGAAAGTTTATTCCAAATATACATGGGATATTTATGTAAATGGGAGACCTAGGTTAAATCTAGAGTGCGTTCTTACAAGATTTAAATATCAAATACAACTCATATTGAATATTATGAGTTCTCATACTAGCAGTAATCCTCCATTGATAGAGTTGTCAGAAAAAAATTTCGATGAAGTTGTCAGTTCTGACAAGCCGGTATTAGTAGATTTCTGGGCTACATGGTGCGGACCGTGTCAATTTATGTTACCTATTTTTGATAAATTGGCGAAAAAATATGGTGATAAAGTTTCTTTTGGTAGGTTGAATGTAGATGATAACCAGGGAATTGCGATGAGGTTTGATGTTTATGCAATACCAACCTTCATCGTATTCATGAATGGGAAAGCCGTAGACAAGGCAGTTGGCGCAGTGGGTGAAAAAGGACTTGAGGGTTTATTGGAAAAGTATCAATAGGATTATTCAACAAAAATTATTTTCCAATTAAATGTACCCGAACGAAGGATCGGCTTCGCGTTTTTTGGATACAATGTGTTGGAAAACTTCTTGTTCCTCGGCACCAAGACGATGGGAAAAAGATTCAAGTAATAATTTAGCTTCCTTGCTTGTCAGGTCAGTATAAAAGATATCCCCCTCATTGATCTGTCTTCCAATTACAGGTTCTTTCATGGAAACTGCCACCTGGGTACCTATAGAAGCTTCAGATAGATTTTTTCCACCTTCTTGAATTTGATGTATCGACCCAATTTTCTTCCCATTTTCGTTGATTACGGGAATCTTTTGTCTAAGCCTTCCTATCAGAATTTCTGCTCCAAATACTGCAGGATCATTTCTTCTGAAAACATATCCCTTCAAGAATTGGAACTTACAAACAGGGGATATTTCGTTGAACAATATCGAATCTTCGTGTTCTTTCTGATAACTAACCCAATCGGTATAGCTGCGTACAAGATTATAAATGATCTTTTCGTTAAAGATTTTTATCCCTCTTTCTGAGGCTTCTCTTTCTGCCTCATCTAATACTCTAACGTTGAACCCAAGAATCACCCCAATATATCTATCTTTTTCCTTAACTGCAGACGCCGCTAAGACATCCCTTCGCGTAATGTGCCCTATATCAGCAGATTGGATGGGAATTTTGTCCTTTCTTAGTAGGTCCACCGTAGCTTCTAAGGAACCAATTGTATCACACCTAAGGACTATCCCATTCGAATCAGTTCTTATTATCGCTGCTTTAATCTCAGATTCGACTAATGATCTGAGTCGCCCCTCGTCTTCACTGTCCTTCAGAACGTACAACGGACTTCCTGCTAGGACGCCATCTAGCTCCGGTGAGGTAATTTTTAGTCCTGCTGCGGCTACGACATTGTCAACTGGTCTAAACTTATCACGGGGATCACGCATCTCATCCAGTGGTTTAGGTAAAAGAAGAGCCTTGACTTTTGTAACAATTGCATTGTCACGTTTAGCTACAACCACCCGGTCGCCCTGTTTTAGCACCCCGTCGATAAGAATGATATTTGCGGAAGGCCCTAAACCCAATTCGTCTTTCACTTCTAACACTATGCCCTTCGTCTCACCTTCATGACGCTCTAATTTCTTTGTCATGTATTGCTGCGCAAGTCCTACTAGAACAGCCATTAATTCAGGAATGCCAATATTTTTTGCAGCACTAACCGGCACTATGGCGACCTCCTTGGTAAAATCCTTTATACGCCAGAATGCTTCCGAATTATAACCCAATTTCGATAAGGAACCAACGACGGTGTAAATTTTTTCATCCAGGGTGGATATCATATCACTTCCTTGTGCCTTTATCTGTTCACTAATAAAGATAGATTTAGTATTATTCCAACCAGGGATTTGATCAATCTTGTTTAGTGCAATAACAAACGGAACCTTTCGTTTTTCTAAGATCTCTATACTCTCAACAGTCTGTACTTCAAATCCTTTGTTTACATCGGCAACAACGATTGCAATGTCTGCTGCAGAGCCACCACGCATTCGAAGATTGGCAAAGACCTCATGACCGGGAGTATCAATCACCAACAGACCTGGGATGGGCGAATCTGACTTCGCAAGCTGAGCATAGAGCGGTCCGGTTATGTCCTTTACTATTTCTATAGGAAAAAAACTCGCCCCAATATGTTGTGTTATTCCTCCAACTTCCCTTGACTGTACAGCGGTTCCCCGCATCTGATCAAGAAGAGAAGTTTTTCCCGAGTCTACATGACCCAACACTACAACTATTGGCTGTCTAATCTTCACTTAACCAAAAATGACTTTTGACTCTTTTATGAAGCTTTCAACGGAATCAGAAGCGTGTATTATATTGTCCGTTAATCCAAGGCCAAAATCTCCCCGTATAGTACCAGCATCGGCCTCAGAAGATTTAGTGCTTCCAATCATTAGTCTTGTTGTGGTGACTGCATTGATTCCCTCAATTACACATGCTACAACTATCCCCGAAGTTATGAATGAGACTAACTCATTAAAGAATGGCTTGTCTCTATGTATATTATAGAATTCTTCAGCTTCCATTTTATCAAATTGGAACGATTTTATTTTCTTTATTTGAAATCCTTTATCTTCAAACCTGGAAATAATTTTTCCAGTCAGTCCTCGCTTGAAGCCATCAGGTTTTATAACAATGAGAGTTTCTTCATTTGATTGCAATTTATTCCTATTTTCCAATTCATTTCTTGACTCTAATTCCGCCCTTTACGTATTTGTCGGTCCATTTCATCTTTCTTGGATCTCGTTTCAATTTACGAAGATTCTTTTTACATTTATTTGAACAGGTCCACTGTA
>JAKEIK010000314.1 GCA_022545895.1 Nitrososphaeraceae archaeon
AAGTTTATTACAAAATCTCATTCAGGTGAAACTGGTACGGGTTTAGGATTATTTCTATGTAAAAATATAGTAGAGGCACATGGTGGCAGAATTTGGGCAAATGACAATAGAGTCAACAATGAAAATGGGGCTACATTTACATTTACCCTACCTTTATCAAAACAATACGAAAGGGTGGAAATAAGGGAAAAAACATGACTAGAATCTTGATTGTTGATGATGAGGCTGATATTACCTTGAGTTTTAAGATGATACTCGAAGGCAGCGGCTTCAAAGTCGATACGTACAACGATCCTGTTCAAGCGACGGGAAATTTTAAATCCGGTGTATACGATCTTGTTATTTTGGATATCCGGATGCCCAAAATGGACGGATTTCAGCTATATGAAGAACTGAAAAAAATAGACGATAAGGTTAAGGTCGTATTTATCACGGCATTTGATATAAACTATGAGGGACTACGAAAAATGTACCCTGAATTGAGAATAGATTCCTTTGTTCGTAAGCCCGTGGATTCGGAATATCTGATAAATGTAGTAAAGGATGAACTACGTCGACCATGATGTTACGATCTCATTTTTCTCTCTAGGAAAATAATTATCTGAATTGGAAGTGATTGTACGTTACGTTACGCAATCAGATCGCAAAGACTGCCCGTAATTCCATATTGCAATTTCTTAACATACGGCAATTGACTTATTCCTGCATAGGTGTCAGGATAATATTTGTTCTACTTTCTCTAGAAAGGTTGTTTGATTTACTGGTTTTTGCATGATATTCTCTTCCTCGAGGTCTGGTAGAAGGCTAACAAGCTCGGCCGCGCCATCAAGGGCTGATACAAATATTATCTTGATTTTGTGGTCGATTTCCCTAAATTTGTGAAATAACTGAAGGCCATTTAGATTGGGCATCCGTATGTCCAATATTACAAGACCATAGTACGACGGATCTGATTGTACGAAGTGAATTAGAGCTTCCCTAGGATTTGTGAATGTTACCACATTATATCCACGAGAAGACAGGAAGCACTTGTAAGTGTAGAGGACATCGGGCTCATCATCTACTAACATGATGTTACGATCGGATTCGGATTTTGCATTACCTCCGTCCCTTAAATAATTTGAAATTTGTGTTGTTGCATTGGTATTTCTCGGGAAAGAGTGCTCTGATGGGATTCCCTTTCTTGTTTGCCGGGGAGTGACAGAGTATATAGGGTAGTAATATCTGCTTGAACCTCCAGCATATTCGCCTATTGCTTGCATGCGGAAATTTTCTGTAAGGCCTAGGGATCTCAACACTGTGTATAAATCTCCGCCTATCACCATGCCATTTGGTGGTGCCTTGCGATTTATTTTAGAACATATATTTATGGTAGAGCCAAACAAATCATCACTTTCTGATGTGCTGCACCTAGCAACCTCAAGCCTGCCATAATCAGCACTGAGCCTATATCCGATCGCTGGTAATTGCTCTCTTTGGAGCTCTACATTCATGGGTGAACATGCTTTCAAGACATCCATCGAGCATTCCATTACCCCATGAAACGCAATTTTATTGGTGACATCTTCAGTCATAGGAAAATAGTAAATTAGACTGTCGCCCAGGGTTTTGAAAGTTTTTGCTCCATGCTTCTCTATGATAGTTGATACGGTATTTTGAAAAATGGTGTAATAATTGCGAACTTGGTCTGCATCTACTATTTCAGATACTATTCTTGTAGAGTTAACAATATCAACAATGGAAACACAATAGTCCTTTGACTTGCCATAGAATGATATCTCTTCTTTGGATCTCTTTATCGCATCCATGGCTTGCGAACCACAAGAATCAACGTGTCCTCTCTTTCTAATCGCAAGATCTCTGATAATCTGGCTGCCTGATTCATTATTAATCTCAGGACTCATATTTCACCTCACCATCCTGCTACTACTGCATAGTTGAATACAGGAACACACCCTGGCCAATATTCTATAGCACAAGAAGTCTAGTACGATACGAATGTAAATGCACTCAAGAAAATCAGATCTTGAAGGAATGTGAGCTACTGGGAATCTCACGGTACAAACTACAAAATATTGATTCATAGTATTAATTAGTAGTTAGTTGCTTATCTTGTGCCCTGTACCCTAGTCTTGAGTTATCATAAGGAGTGTCTATAATTAGCACGAATTCATGAAAACTATTGCTTGCCGATCTTGATTTAGGAACTAGACAGAATGTTTGATAAATCATAATGTGATCGAAGCTATTGTTATAGACAATTCAACAACTTGATGATAGCTGTACAAGAAATGGTGATGAGAATGTGTTGGCTAGTTATAGAATATGATGAGGATAGCAGATGGCAGGGAGAGGTGTATTCTTCTTAATGTCTGGAAAGGGGCAAAGATCTTGCAAAGGTTAGAAGATACTCGCATTTCTCTTATAAGTAAAACTAAACAAGCGATTATTACTGCGGCGATAGTGACCACCCTTGTAACTATCGACCTCTTGGCCACTCGTCAGGTAATTCCGGTGGACAGTTTTTCTGAACCTGTAATATTCATTCTTACCGTCGTAGTAGGATACGGTATTGGCTCTTGGGTACTTTTTGTATATACTAGTCAGATAACCAAGGAGATCAGACAAAAATCGCCTCTAATCAAATGGATGCACCTATCGGTGTGGTCCATTCAGTTTTTTCTTGCATTTCTCTTAATTTTAGTAATCTACACCGGCGATACGAGCGTTCTGACATCTTCAATTTACACAATTAGCTCGTTAGCTGCAACTTGTATTTTGACAATAATGAGTGTTAAATTTTTTATGTGGTACGGTTCGAAAAAGGAGAGTAAGATTATTCTGGTGTTCGCGTTGACATCAGCTACACTTGCTATTTCTATTGCTGTAGATGCTGGAGCTAAATTGGTTCTAGTGCAAATTGCTGAGGAGATTTCTCCAAAAGGAATTCCGACTAAGTCGTCATTCCTTTATCAAGTAGGCAAAGATGGTAAAGTATTGTATAAAGATGTGCAAGAGGAAGTTACAAAGATCTATTATCTTCCAAGTTCTAGCATTGATCCGTATCACTACTTAAATTTGATACCAATCACAATATCATTTTTACTGCGATGGTTGGGCTGTACGCTGCTTTTGCGTCATCACTATCAAGCAAGAAGAGGTCTCACAGCTATGGTATGGATAATCTTACTGCTCCCCTTAATCCTCTATTTGGTGGGAAAGGTCCCTGACATCCTTGATTTGCCATCTGACTATCCATATAGATTCTACTTTAGAATATTGTTCCGTATTGGCACCATAGGGGGAAGTGTATTATTTGGTCTGGCATTTTTTGTCGTAGCTAGAACCATCCTGTCTGGTAAAATCAAAGACTATCTTGCAACCACCGCGATGGGAATTACCCTAGTGGGCGTGTCACTCTCTACCTCTGCGCTGCAACAGACATATGGTGTTGCCGGACATTCTCTAGTACTTCTTGCCTCATACCTATTCGGGATAGGGTTATACTGTTCGGGTGCATCTGTAGTCCATGACCATAGAATAAGGCAAGTTATTAGGAATTCGACTTTCGATTTATTGAAAGGTATTAGTGCGGCTGAAATTGAGCAGAAAATAAAAACTAGAGTTTTGAAGGTAGCCATGAGTCGTTCCGATCATATGTTGAAAGATACTGGTATTTCACCTTCGATCACAGAAGAGCAAATGAAGGATTACATGAACAAAGTGTTCAAAGAAACAGGGATGCTAGAGGATTTTGATGAAATAATAAAGAAAGAGAGAGAGATTATCAACAATTCCTCAGAATATTTCCTTTGTTCAAAGTATGGTCTCCTGGAATTGGCCTACAGCAGCTATTTTGATTCGTTTGAAAAAGTAATGGACAAGAGCAGGAAAGCAAAACACGAAGGAATTAAGTTTGTGACGTATATCGATCAAGAAAATATCGGAATCATCAAGAAATTTATGGAGTTGGGCATACGGATTAAACACGTTAAAAACTTGCCGCCTATTGACTTTGCGTTTTCTGAAAACGAGATGATTGCAACAATAGAGAAAGCAAAGGGTGGCAAGCTCTTGAAAAATCTCTTGGTATCAAACGAACCGCTTTACATTGAACACTTTAGATCATTCTTTGAAGAGCTCTGGGCCAGTGGAGTCGATAGTGGAATTAGAATAAAATCTATTGAAGAGGGACTAGATTCCGAAGGTATAGAAATCATCCAAAATCCGCGGAAGGTTCAAGGAATCGGTACTCAAATGATAGAATCCA
>JAKEIK010000315.1 GCA_022545895.1 Nitrososphaeraceae archaeon
AAGTTTATGGAGGTGCTCGTCAGCTCCTTTGCTTGTCATTTCTACGACCCTTCCTTTGATTGTTACCATATTATATGGGTTAAACTGATCAACTAAGGAGATTCCAACACGGGGGTCTTTTGATACGTGCCTCGTTTTTGCCGAAGCTTCAGAAGTGTTTATTAAAATTAAATCACCTTCCATATTAGCCCAGACTGTAGTCACATGAGGAGAACCATCTTCTGATAATGTAGCTACAAATGCAAGATTCCTGCGACCGAAAAGTTCAGATATGTTTTCTCTTGTAATTGTAGTGATACCTGCCGACAAATCCGGTGACTTAAGGCTTGCACTGCCGGAAGGCAGGTCATCAAAAATTTCTACTGAGGGTTTATTCCTTTGCATGATATTTACTCCATCTGTTGGAATATAAGTTGTTCTCGAAGAAGCTCCAATCTGCCTGTCTTTGATGCTACAATTGTATTTATGTCACCAGCTACGGCAATATGTCTGCCTTTATTTGGTTCAACAAATTTAACCTCAGTATTTTCAGAATAACCCATTTTTTTGTACAATGATATGCATATATTATAAATAAATCTCAAGGAGCGTAGGGCATAAACATATGGATTTTATGCCATTCTTACATATGGTAACAATCAACCGAGAGTGGATGGACTAACTTCTATAGGCTGTTACTGTTAGCTTAAACGCGCAGGGACTCTGTGAATTTAGATAGTTATCTTGCCTTAATTTCCTCAGGCGATTTCCACCTGATACACCACCGGTTAAGTTCCTTCATGACCGTTTCAAGCTCTCGTGCTCGGCTCGTAAGACGGTATTCGACTCTTGGGGGTATTTCTGGATAGATCTGTTTGGAAATTAGTCCTTCACGATCAAGTTCAAGTAGTCTTTCAGATAATACGGTGCTACTTATACCCGGCAACAATCTTTTCAATTCGTTAAATCTAATAACTTCCTTTGTACTAAGATTCTTTAATACAAGTAATGCCCACCTTCTACCCAGTATTTCCCATATATGGGCTATTTCACACCTCTCGCCTTGCTCTTTCTTGTCTTCCACCATGTTCATTCCAGTCGATGATTTGGTCATTATCGATTTTCTATTAGAACTAAGTAATATTTAATGACTATCCTAATTTTGTGGTATACACGTTATCCAAATTCTTTTAGAAACTGAAACATGTACTAAAACAAGTAGCACAATCATGGAAAAAAGAATGGCATGACAAAATCTCCAAAACCCTAGTATGGAGTATGGATCCACACCAAAGACTTTGCACGTCCCTATTTACAGGAACCATTTTTCTGTCTTGCTTAAAAATAAATTTCTGTTCACTTAATACGGTAGTTCATACCAACTAAGTTAGGAACTACTACCGAACTTAAATATTTGGTTTACCTCATTCACATTAGATGCAAGTGGGAATTGATAGCTTCGCAGCAGCCCACGATGACACCGCCCTCTCCGTCAGCCCGTCAAAGCGTTTGCGGGAATTGGTCGAACAAATTGAACGCGCCGATCAACTGGGATTGGATGTATTTGGAGTCGGCGAACATCACCGTCGGGAGTTTCTCGATTCCGCCCCTGCTGTCATCCTAGGAGCCGCTGCCGCTCGAACGCAACGCATACGGCTCACCAGTGCCGTAACGGTACTTAGTGCGGCCGACCCAGTACGGGTGTTTCAAGAATTCGCAACCCTCGATCTTCTGTCGCAAGGTCGGGCAGAGATTGTTGTGGGCCGTGGTTCATTCATTGAGGCGTTTCCCTTGTTCGGCCTGCGATTGGAGGACTACGACTCGCTTTTCGAGGAAAAGCTCGATTTGCTGTTGAAGATCCGTGACAATGAGCACGTCCATTGGTCCGGCGAATATCGACCTGCCCTGAATGGACAGGGAGTCTACCCGAGGCCTTTACAGAAGCCCTTACCGATGTGGATAGGCGTTGGTGGAACTCCACAATCATTCGTCCGTGCCGGTCTGCTTGGACTCCCCTTGATGGTCGCAATCATAGGCGGCGAAACGCGCATGTTCAAGCCACTCATCGATCTCTACAAGGAGGCAGGGAGGCGAGCCGGCCACTTACCCGATCAATTGAAAGTAGGCATACATTCGCTGGGCTATGTTGCAGAGACGACGAAAGAGGCAGCCGATGACTTTTTTCCAGGGTATGCACATACCATGACTGAGATTGGAAAAGAGCGCGGATGGCCTGCGGTAACGCGTAGGGATTTTGACGCCCAGCGAGGTCCCCAAGGTGCACTACTCATTGGCGATCCGGATGATGTAGTTGACAAGATCGTCCGGCACAGCAAGACGCTCGGTGGTATCTCCCGGATCACCTTTATGATGAACCCCGCCTCATTACCTCACGGAAAGCTCATGCGAGCTACCGAATTAATAGCTAGGCGCGTTGCGCCAGCACTTCGCGAAGAACTAGGAGAAAATAATGGTAACGATGGCTGAGATATCGATTTTTTTGAAGTCTATGTGCTTATCCCGCGTTCAGAACACTTTCTTTTTCACTGATTAAATCTGAATAAAAATCGAAATAAGACCAGGAAAGCCCATTTTTCATTTACGGTTTTTTCATTTCCCCACTTATATTACCGAGTACGTCTGCAGCTCCACCGATTATTTTCTTGCCTACCTCAACTGTCTTGTTCAAAATAGTCGAACTCATATCACTTGCATTTTTACCTAATTCGTTTGCAGTTGCGTTCACCGCCTCACCGGTCTTGTTCATTGCATTTGATGCGTTAGTGCCAAGTTCTGACATGGTTTGATTTGCGGCCTGACCAGCATTTCCAACAGCGTTCGTTGCGTTTGTAGTGGCGTTTTGAGCTGTCACACTGCTTGTTGTTATCGCGAACAGCAAGACCGACATAGTTACTCCTAGAACTAATAGTTCCTTGTTCATTTACCTGATTTTGGCATGATATAATTTAAGGATTGTGTATTATCTCTCCTACGCACCTTCAAATAGAGCTGAGCTCGGTATATATTGCACAGAATATGACTTTGAATTCACTTTTGAATATACTATGGTTAAAGCGAGGATAATTATGATTAGACTTCTGGGCTCGACTACGGAACACAGACATCGGGAGAACTGACCTGTCAAACATCAGTGAGTCATATAATAATCAATATAAAATAAATTAGTTTACGCCAAAATTGAAAAATAAAAAACTGAGATAATATTGAGTCATCTGCTATTATCTCTTGAACTTCTGTCTTACTCTAAATTACTTATTTCAATTGCATCACTTGAAATCAGTTTGAACTTTTGGTCGACCCTGATAAAGACTGTTACCATTTACAGGTAAGTTGTTTCATTAGAAGACTATCTCGCTTCATCCACTTTCTTATTCAGCTTCCTTAACAAGCACGTCTATTTCTTGTTGAGTTGGTTCAGTCTTTCGTTCAAACTTGGCACGTCCTCAGCCATTTGGGGTTCTTTAACGGTGATTCATATATTAACAGTTTTCAAGCGTAGGAAAACCTAATTGTGTGTAATTACCCCGGATCTTTTAATTTGGTCATCCGGGGTGAGAGATTCGTGGTTAAATAATACATACAACAGAGACTAAAAATGGTTTGATTTTTGATTCTAATTAATGATAACTTTATGCTAAAATTTCTTATTCAAGTTGTAAATATTAAATAATTTTATGGACTAGCACTCAAGGGATCGCGTAAGTTTATTGGAGATTAATCCCTTCCGTATTTTATTTACAACTCCTTACTAAAAAGAAAATATAGAATATAGTTTTGAACTTGACTTAGGAGCGGCTCTTACTTTTACTGTTTGATTTTGATTTTGATTTACGACCCATGCTAGCATTGCATATTGCATAGGGGTTCTTACCTCCACCTTTGCGCTTCACCTTTGTCACGCAGCGGTCGAATTTCTTGGTACTAAGTCCTTTATTCTTACCCTGTGGCATACCCATTAAATCACTATATACATTATTACAGTTTTAGATCTTTTGACGTTCAAATTTCTGATGTAAAACATTAATAAAAGTAATAATGGGAATTATTGGTCTGTTTGTCTCCAAGCAAACACGCTAGCTTCGTCAAGAGCACTAAGCAGACTATCTAAATCCCACGCACCATCATATCGATCCCCGTTGATAAAGAAAGTTGGAGTAGCCGTTACCCCACTGCTCTTGCCACTTTCTATATCCTCATCCACGTGGCTACTGTGAGTACGCTCAAGGTATTCACGATTAAACCTTCCAGTGTCTAGGCCTAGGCTCGCTGCAGCGAGCATTAAATTATCATCAGTATTTGCTTGGCCATGTTTGAATAGATAGTCGTACATGTCCCAGAACATATTTTGAGCAGCAGCAGTTTCTGCTGCAAGTGCAACCTGATATGAGTTTGGGCGAAGCTTGGTAACGGGAAAGTTACGGAATACAAACCGAAGTTTGCTTCCCAAACGCTCTTGAACTTCTTTTGTAATCATATAGGCCTGAGAGCAATACGGACATTCATAATCTCCATATTCTACCAAAGTTACAGGTGCTGTTTGTGGACCCTGAGTATGATCCCGCTCGCTTACAGGTAAGGTAAGTTTTACAGATTCACCCTTTTTTTTAGTCATGTTTGCATCTAGTTGTCGTGTAGTTTAAAGATTTAATGACACATTTTCCTACATATGGCTTTGGGTATAGATGGAACGCAACTAATATCGGGCATAGTATGAAGTGGAAAGGGAGTTACGATGATAACTTTATCTTCCAATGTGATCACATAGAAACAGGTCGTTTGTGATTTGAGGATGCTTCTAGTAGACGACAGCCATGAGATTGCTCAGGCAGTAAGTTTCTACTGTGGCGCGAAGAATATAGACTGCCGCGCGGTCGATAATGGGCAGGAAGGATTAGAGCGAATCCGAAAAGACAAATTTGATCTTATATTGCTGGATATAGCCATGCCGGAGTTTACAGGAATCGATATAATCAAATCAATCAAACAAGAAGGATCCATAGAGTCAAAGAATCTTGTTGTCTTTACTGCTTCAACCAATCGAAGGATGTTGGATGAAATAAAGAATAGTGGTGTCAAAGAGATATTAAGAAAACCCTGTTCCTTAAACGACTTGACAGAATTGATAGAAAAATATCGTCCCACTACTAACATAAACCAGAATCATCTAGAGACCCTAAATTGTATGAACGGCATTAACCCCTTGACACGTATTTTGTTAGTAGACGATGACAAAGATCATCTCAAGTTGTTTACTATGATTCTAGAAGGTGAAGGATATTCCGTTGATGCTTATGCTGACCCTGTTACTGCATTGGAGAACTTCAGGCCTAACTATTATGATCTAGCACTGCTAGACTACCTAATGCCTCATCTAACTGGTCTTGAATTGTATAGACGAATTAGGGAGTTAGATTCAAGAATGAAGGGATTCATAATTACTGCAACCCATGAACAATTGACAGATATAGAAGATAAATCACAAAGCCCAGTGAATCTGAAGGTGATAAGAAAACCCATTAGCAACGAAGATTTACTAATGAAGATAAATTCTATTTTAACCTAGGCCTGCCCCGAGTTGAGATTGACGATAGATTATCCAAGAAGTAGAATTTGCGATCATCAAATCAACTGAATGTGAACAGCCCTAATCTTCAATGCAGGTAACCAAGTTTTTAAGTTCAGTGTCATCAAGTAATTTGTCGATTATTCTCTTTTGTTCGTCGTCTGACATCCCAGAGTGTGATTTAATAGCATCTATCATCCTCAATTCCGAAGTGTGTGTAAAAGCCGTCGCGATTTTCATTTGCGCCTTGTAAATTAGTTAGCCAAAAGATGTAAGGCTAATTTGTCCATTCTTTCGACTGATTAAGCCGATATTCAAGAGCCTGGAACTTCTATCATAATACTGTTTATAACTTATGTCCAGTATATGCATAAGATTACCTGAATTAGTTACATTATTGGATATAGCAGTAATTATATCCATAGAAGGTTGATCAGAAATCAATTGTAGGACTTGTAATTTGGATACTCCCAAGTTTGGTGTTTTCACATTTCATCGTCAAATCATTGTGTGCAACAAAGGCTTTAACGCATACATATTAGTTGCATGAACATCGAGCGTTGTTGTGCTTTTTCCACGTCTCTCGTCTACTTCGACTTTAGTCTATCCTCCATCTCGCTCTTATTATTGATAAATTGCCTATTATTGGTAAATGAAATAGACCAGAGCACGCCAGCCACAATACAAATGTATCCAGTATTGTAAAATATTGCCCATACCCATTCAAATTCTTCAGCCACTGATGGTGCCAGTGCAAAGCAGTAACAAAATCCTATGTCACCTATAGTTAGTAATACAAAAGCGATTGACATCATTTTCCACTGATTTGAGGATGGAT
>JAKEIK010000316.1 GCA_022545895.1 Nitrososphaeraceae archaeon
CAGGGGCACCAGCGGACCACTAGAGAGCATCTCTGCCTATTGCTTCAAACATCCGCCAGTACAGATGACTTACTCAGACGCTAAAGACCGATTTATGGAATTTATAGAAGGGAAGAGGGAGAGATAGGCAGTAATGATAACCCAAATTCCAAATAATAATTAGATTAAGCACATAGTGGTTCTAATATTTCAATTACCTAATTAGGGATGGGCTGGATGGCTGTCTATTCACTTTGGTGGTTATTCCAACCAAGAATGGGAGACCACATTGGTTCGTCCATTACCAAGGTTTGGAAAATAGGTATTCAAGACCGAACAGCATAGAGGTTAACGCCTACTTTTCTATCAATAGTTTTCAATATTTTTAGGACATCAAATTAGATGCGATAAATTTGGATGATATTCTATAAGATATTTCAGACATAGGGAAGTAGCGAAAACTCTTCGTTTCTTAGCAAGGCGTCTTTCACACTTTACTTATACTTTGTTTAGTATCAAACGCTGAAAATAAAGTGTGTATACAAAAAAAATTGGGATGTTAGTGATTCTGTCGCTTTCGATTGCGACAGCAGCGATCGGTACAACAGGATTTAGTCTTGTTTCAACAGTGTTCGCAGGCGGGGATCATCATGAAGATGAAGGGAAGAAATGCAAGAAAAATGATGACAACAACTGCAATGACACGCATAAAACTCAAAAGATAAAGGCCAAGAATGAGTGTGAGATAGAAAATGAAAACAAAGACCATAGTCACGACAATGAGAACTTGAATTCCTTAGAGTGCATCAACGATGCCCAAAATCTGAATGACGTAGAACAAATCTTCGGTGATAGTCTCATTCCAAGGTGACGAGGATAAAGAAGAGACCTACGGCGTAAGTAAGGGCTAGTGACAAGTATCACTACCTTCCTTATTTTTGAGAAATTCTATTTTATTAATAAATTATCTTAACCGATTACTGGGGTTAGAACTGCAGGGTATTGCGATGTCTTTGGTCGTGATTCGTATTGAAATAGTTCTGGCGATCTAGGGGGTATTTGTATAACTCGTCCCACAACCAGTTAACAAATCGATCGCCAATGAAACTGGCCCTCAGGACATAAAATGAATTTCACTATTATGTTTCCCATTTGAATATTTCTGTGTCTGTATTCTTTTGCAGCACCGCCTTGTCAAGACGAATTATTTCCACTGCTTGCCATCTCTTGGCTTCGTCTTCACTGAGATTTGAGGGCTTGTTACTTGATACTTTGACACGCAACCATTCATAACAATATGGACACTGAAATGCGACGCCCGCCTCCCTGCTCTTATTGGGGTAGGTTATTATCAATAGCTTATTACATACAGGACAAATGGCGTCGGGATCGGGGCCGTTTGGTCCAGTATAACGGATGGCAGAACTCATTGGACAGTTATAGTATAATATATAATCTCATGTATCTGTTTCCATCTGTTCTCCTTTAGCCTGTAGATCAAAAAGCAAATTGGTATTACCTATACGATGAGTACAAGTACAAAGAGAAATTATGCAGATTTGGAAAAGCATTATTGAAATACAAAAATGGTTTGATCCTGTCTTCCAGCAATTTGTGGATATGGAATTAATTCCTAGGACTCCGAACTGAATTCACTTCTTAGTGCCCACTTGGTTTGCAATATTGCAATCTTCTGATTGATAGGTGTCAGCCAATTGAATAACATCAGAGAATAGTTAAAGCCAAGAAATACGGATTAAATTTGAATGACTGAAATTCTGTCAATTGATGGAAGCAAGATAGATCAAGTTCTAAACGATATCGCGAAATTGATTCTCCTTCTAAGCAGTAGGTCTAAAAAATCAAAAAATGATGAGCGATTGATAAAACAGATTACAGAAATACGTAATCGAATTGAGGATGTAGTACTTCAGGCGAGGTTGAAAAAGAGTCTTGCAGTAAAAAGTTGATGTATGATCAATGGGTTAGCGCTTTAATAGGAGTGATATTGAGATTTATGTTCACATAGCGTTCTATAACTTTGAAATTTTTCAGAACATTTTTCACACTTCCATTTATTTTTGGAAGCTTCCGTTTGTGTCCGATATGTATCATTCTTATTTTCGTACAAGCCCTGTTTTGTAGTTGTAGAAAGCCATATTGAAATTGAGCTTATACTTTTTTGAATTGTACATGGTGAATGACAAAACCAGGACACATATTTAAAATATTCCCTTTATTGGGTCTAAGAACCTTGTATGTTGTACTTGGATTAGCCTGTTGTTTAAAATATGCCAATTGTTCCCGACGTTCCCGACTTACCCAACTAGAATTTGAATGACATTTGCCTTTAAGGAAGGCATTACCAAATGAGAGGTAGATGCTACATTCCTTTGATATTCTTGTCCCTTATACCCCTATTTTTCCAAAGAATACTCCTATTTTCCCAAGGAATAACGCCACATAGTACGATGAATGTTGCTTGAAGTACTTCAATCAAGATACCCACCAGAAAGATCGGGTAATCTACATAGACGGCAATCGAAATTAGAGCTCCCGCTATACCTGCATAATACCAGTAATTTCCCCATCTTTTTACTACAGGAACTACCCAAAATATCTGAAAAAATCCCGATACAAGAAAAAATATGGACGTCCAGTTTATTCTGGTTTCGAGGCTAAACAAGGCTAAGAGCAGTATTCCTGCCAATAATGTGACGCAGACCGCTACACAATAGTATATCTTTGACAGAGTCGTTAATTCCACCGACTGATATATTAGCGATGATCCCAGAAGCATCCAATTTTTCACGCTGTGATAAGCTGTAATTGATACAATAGTCTGATCACTCAACTTCAAACAGCTGGCACGTTTCTCCCATAGACCAGTTTATCAACATTTAGTTATCTCTCAACATATATTTACAGGCTAATAATTTCATACCAAGTCTCATTGGTCTACATTAAAAAACTTGAAATATACGGTTTCAAGTCATTTGGCTTCAAGAATACTGTATTACATTTTGATAATGGACTAGTTGCTGTTACTGGTCCCAATGGATCAGGGAAAAGTAACATTCTAGACGCAATAATGTTTGTGTTGGGAGAAAATAGTCCCAAAGCCTTACGTGTAGACAAATTTCAGTCACTCTTTTATGATGCTCAAAGTTCTTCTCATCGGCTAATCCGTGTTAGTATCGCATTTGATAATTCAGATAGGGGCATACCGGTAGACACAGATACTGTCTCCATGAGCAGGGAAATGGAAGGACAGTCTGGTGACAGTCAGTATTATATGAATGGAAAGAAAGTTTCGAAAATGACTATCCTAGAGCTTTTGGAAATTGTGGTAGCGGCCCCAAATAAGCTAAATATTGTACAGCAAGGAATGATCACAAGGATTTCTGAACTGAATGTAGAAGAACGGAGAAGGATTATAGAAGACATTATTGGGTTGTCTTATTTTGACGAAAAAAGGACTGAGGCCTTGAACCAACTTTCTGAATCTGATCGCAGGCTAGAAGTAGCAATGGCAAGAATGGGGGAGATTAGAAAAAGGATAAACGAACTTGAGGGTGAGAGAAATGATCAATTAAGGTATAGTTTCCTGGAATCCCAATTGAAAAGATTTAAGGCTATTCTACATTCCAACAAGATTAGTCACCTACGAAAGGAGCTCCAAATCCGCACCCAAATGTTAGAAAAGAATGCTTCAAGGCTAAACGAACTATCTACAAAAATAAATGAGCTTCAGAGGGAGATCGATACTATAGATGGAGAAAAGAATAATTTTATGCAGGAGGTTGATGTGTCCAACAAAACCAAAGCTCAGCTTGACACGAAGATAACAAGTATCGTATACGAGCTGGAACGTACAAAGGCAATTGTAAAGGAATCTGAAAGACGATTAGAAATCATTGGACAAAGAATCCCAGCAATCAAAGTAGAACAAGGTAAATTGGTTTCAGAGTTTGGAATCACAGAAGCAATAATTAATGAAAAAGAAACAACAGTAAGAAGAAAAAGAGAAGCCCTAACGGAGCTTAAGGCTAGATTGGACCAAATCAATTCAGCCCTTGAAGAATTATCAGACATCGTCACTAAGCATGAAAAACACAAAGCTGCAATGATTTATAGCAGGGACAAGTTGTTAACCAGCAACGGTAATTTAAAGATCATAATAGCAAGACTGGAAGAGAGATCAGGCACATTAGAAAACAAATTAAATGATAATGAATCAAGAGTAGACGGATTAAGGTCAGAGTTAAAATCTAAGAAGGAGAGTTATGAAAAGCTCATTAATGAAGCGCACTCTGCATTAGAACAACAAAGAAATGTGTCTAACATTCTTGTTCAATCAAAAAGAGATGCAAGAAAAATTGAAGAGGATCTAAGGACATGTTCTGAAATACTGAACAAGGCTCAGCAATTTTCAACTTCATATCAAAGCAGAATTGCGTTGGCAAATAGTATTATGAATGAAGATTTTGCACTAGTCGAACTATTTAATTCTCAAATGGAATTCAGAATCGTAGGACTGGTAAGAGACCTATTAAGATGGGATGCCGTGTATCAAAAAGCTGTATTTGCCGCCGCTTCTGACTGGATGAAGGCCTGTGTTGTTTACTCAATTAAAGACATGATTAAGCTTGCGTCGTATCTAAAAGAAAGGAAGATTCCTCGTCTAAGAATAATCCCATTAGAATTAGTTAAAAATTCAGAAAAAATACGCCTGGCAGAAAATGATCACAACATAATAGGAACCCTATCTGATTTTGTACATTCATCATCCATTAAGAATCTGCCGACCTACTTGTTCGGGAACACAATTCTTGTTAGAACCGCGTCTAAGGCGTATGAGTTATCGCAAGAAGGCTATCGCACAGTCACTGTAGATGGAGAACTATTCGAACCACGGGCTAGTTCAATGTTACTGGATTTTGGTTCTAAACTATCGGATCTTACTTTGGACATCATTCTGAGCAATCACATCAATTCTCTGACTGAATCGTCGAAATTATTGGAGCAAGTTATGAAAGCAAAGCAGAAAGATCTTAGAGAAATAAACAATCAAATAGAGACAAGGCAGATTAGTCTAAAAACATTTGACGATATAGTTACTGAATCAGGTATTAACACGAGCCACCTGAATGAATCGATAAGCATGCTAGAAAAAACCATTGTAGATATGGATGAAGAATTACTGTCGACGGCTACCGAAGCTAGCGATGTTAAGAACCAACTCCAAAGGTTCAAGAGACGTGTTGATATTATAGAAAATGCAGTTAATCGCTATTCTACTAAGATAAGTGATAGCTCTTTGGATAATGCAACCTTGGAGTTTTCCAAGCTGAATTCTGAAAAAAAAGAGCTCTTGAAATTAATAGAAATGTCAGAGATCGAGATGAGAGAGATGGTAACTTCCTATTCTTCGGCTGAAAATGAATTCAAGATTCAACGAGAAAGGAAATTGGAGCTGGAAAGTGAACTAGAAATGTTAAAGGTAGAAAATGAAGAAAAGATACATCAAGTCGAAACTGCTAGCAGCCGGTCAGAATATTTGGAATCAGAGCTAATAGGCCTAAGAGAAGAGGAACAGCGAATAATAGAAACGGCCGGAGGATCATATTCAGTCCTTCAGGAATATGAGAAACGAATTAAAGTACTTTCAGAACAAGAAAGACAGCTCTCGAGAGAATTTAACGGAATCGAAAAGGAAACCGTAGCTCTTAAAAAGGACGTTTCAAGCTTTTCTTCTCAAGAATCACAGACTTATAATGATCTCATTTGGTTAGGGTACAAGGAATTAGTTGAATCAGAGCCCTTTGATGTCGAAAATATTATCAGGGAATTGACCCAAGAAAGTAACGAAATGCGGTCTACTTTGAATCTGCGAGCTGATGAGAGCTATGTTCAAGTTACAGAAGGATATAGAGGAATGTCAGGTAGAAAGAATGAATTGGAGTCCGAACGGAATTCAATAGTGTATTTCATTGAAGAAATTGTTCGAGAAAAGAAAACAGTCTTTATGGAAGCGTTCCAGAAAGTGGACCAAGATATTAGAAAAACCTTTTCCCAGGTTAGTGGAGGAAACGCATATCTCCAGATGGAAAATGAAGAAGACGTGTTTTCAGGTGGCCTAATGTATTTAGTCCAGTTTCCTGGAAAGCCTCCTCGCGAATCTACTGCTTTGTCTGGTGGCGAGAAAACTATGGCTGCTACAATATTTTTGTTAGCATTACAAGCATTAAAGCCATCCCCATTTTATTTGATGGATGAAGTTGATGCACATTTGGATGCTCAAAACACCGAAAAATTGTCCAAGGTTTTATTTGAGCGTTCCAAAGGCAACCAGATAATTATGGTTACTCTTAAAGATTCCACTGTAGCCAAGGCAGATCAGATTTTTGGTGTCTATCCTAAATCAGGCCTTTCACAAGTCGTACATTATAGAAATCCCAGTCATGTTCCACTTGCTGAAGTAAAGACTGCCGACTAGGTATAATTATCAAATTCAAACTTAGTTTGTATTCATGATGTTTTTCTACTTTGGAACAAACAGTATCTAACAACATTCAGAAATGATGAATTAATTCAATTCCAGTTGAAGATATCGCTTTCTGCATGGTGTTTGGTTTTCATTCTTGACACCTAATTAGTTAAAACGTCTTGCAAACGTAAATTGGTCATTGCCGTTAATATCGGTAATGAATTGATCTCTCAGCAATTTTCCATAAACAGTCAAATCGCGAGCTAGCATCTCTAGTCTGGAAGATAATGAATTATTTTTAATATGGCCACTCTCATCGAAATCGTGGTCCCCGTGAATAGATATACCATACGGCATGCTCCAACCGTAACATTGACGTACCGGAGTCCTCATTTGATCCATTACTGTCAGCCCCTTTTCATGCGATGCTACGATGTATCCAAATGTCTTTCCTGCGAACTCTTTCCAAAAATAATCTAACAAGTTCTTCATTGCTCCTGACATAGAGCCATGATAGTCTGGGGATGCTAACACATATGAATCAGCCTTTATGACCTCTCTTGTGACGTATGCCAGGATTTTGTCATTTTCTGAGCTGATATTTGGATTATATATTGGTATTTCCATTTCGCGCAAATCAATCAAATTTGTTTCTGATGAGTATTTTGTAGCTGCTCTCTCAAGAACTAATTTTAAAGCACGAGTACTATATGAGTTCAGACGTAGACTCCCTGCAATCCCAAGGATATTAGTCATATGTCGTGTAATCACATTTTATATCACATATATAAAATAATGCTGTATTATTCGGTTTATTTGTGAAATTAAGAAAATCGCTCAAATTAGTAACATCATTCTATAAGTGTGGCAAGCAGCTTGATGGCGTGCCGTATCACAGGGTGACTGCGGCAAAAAGATCTATTCCACAGATTATTTGACCAACACATAATGATAACAAACAAAAATTAAGTATCATATATACTCGTTGTTGCGAGAGCAAACTATGGATATTACCAAATAATATTAGGAGAATTGAGATAGAAACTGGGTATCAGATTGAGAGTATTAATTCCTCAGGATCGTTCTTATTGTCTACGTTTGAGGTAACTCTTCGCCGCGTGTTTCTATCTAAGAGATCTCTAATTAGAGGATCAGATACTATGGAGTTAATAAGAGTTGTTTTCTCTGCATCAGGCAGACTTTCATCTAGCGTTTCTATTGCTTTTAATTTCCAATAATTGTCAATACTGTGTTGGATCTTCTCTTCAATCTCAAAAACAACTTTTCCGAATAAAGTAAGCTCATATTTGCCATGTGATCTCTTTACTAGATCACTCTTTATTAATTGATTTAATCTAGAATAGAATTGCTTTCTTGTCATGTTGAGTCTAGTTATATGAAGTTCTGTTGGTTCGCCAAATTCGCCCATTGTTCTAAAAATCGCGCTACATTTTGGTTCCGCTATCAAGGACAATATTTCTACTACATTGGTCATTTCTCTGTTCTTACCAAAAAAAGTGGAATATCCAAATATATATATTCTCATGCTAACAATTGCGAATATGTGTGTATTATGCTGCCATATGGAATAAGATATCTATTGTGGCTGACTTGAGTGATTTATATATGTTTTATCTATTTAACATAAACTATCCTAGATTAAGAGCAATATTGTATTTCTACCTTATTTGGGAAAATTAGCCCGAGCCCTCTCATGTCATTCTATGTACGTGAACTAAATGCACTTTGATTAAATTTCAGATAATCTGCAGATTTTGGAATCAGTCCTGGTCCCTTTTAGTCAATGTACTGTTGATAAATTTCGTCAATGTTTCTGGCCAGGTCTATTAAATCTCTATCGCTATCGAAGATTGTATAGAATCGAATACTTCTAAAGCATCATAATCTGTAACCTTATCATAATTTCATTGAATTCTAAGCTATTAGTGCTCATTCATTTTATCTACTATCATCCTTACCAGTCATAGTATCATTAGATTCATCCCTCAAAATATCATCGTGACGAGACCTGCATCTATATACTTATTCCCTAATTTCGATAATACTGACCGATTGGTGTCACTAAAATACCATTCTCATTTGAACTAGTGGTTGGCCAACTATGCGGCATATGAGACATAACATCACCATTAACTTTCTGAAGTAAAAAGTAGATCATGACAGATTTTTTTATTAGATAAAATTGTTCACAGTAAGATTGAGATAAAAAAACAAGTTCTTTGACATCTACGTCATCCTGCATATCAAATCAATTTTTGAACTACTCAATATTATTAATCTTATTACTTCTTAAACTGTCTGGAATAATGAATCAGACACAATATGAAATCCACTCGACAGGATGTCGTGGTGCTAGTACTTACAATTTTAGTTTCCTTCTCCCTAATTAAAGGAATAGTTTTATCGACCGCAACGGTTGCAAATGCAGAAGTCAATGATCCCTTTGCTCAAAACCTGACTAAAGTGAAACAAGTGAGAGAGAGCTTAGATCATATCCTTACTGGTCAACTAAACTCGAAGCTTGAAGCAAATCTCTCGTCAAATGACACGTCATCATCCTCGAGTATGCAAGAAAATTTCACTCGCAAAAGTAACTCACATAATGAATCATCATCCATTTTTGTTACTGACGATGGTGAGAACAGTTCCGTTATTGACACTATAGAACAGATTAGAGACAAACCTGCATTGCCGAAAAATAATCTCATATCAACGAATGGTAGTTCCAATGAAACTAGAGTTAAAAGCGGGCAGGTATTTGTGGTGGATTATGCAAACATTAGAATAGAGAAATTTGATCCGAATGGCCACTTTATAACAAAGTGGGGATCTCAGGGAAATAGCGACTCTCAATTCAGAGTACCCCACAGCATAGC